>NZ_CP124615.1 GCF_029958905.1 Vibrio sp. YMD68
ATGTATCGCCCTATATCCCCAGAAAGAAAATCGAAACGATAAGAAACATACAGCTCAGCTATGATGTTACACCAGAACAATTCATAAACACGTTCAATTTTAGAGGAGTTCAGTTTGGGAGCTCTATGCCAGACAAAGAACGTCAACTGTTTGTAAACAATAGCTTTTATGCATTCAAGGTATTAGCTCATATATTAGAGATACCAGACGGATGGATAGGGCTTGGAGGACAACTTGGCATAGCTTTCGGCGCAAGGGGGCAGGGGAAAGCAAGCGCCCATTATGAGCCAGACCTAAATATCATCAATTTGACTCGGCGGAGTGGACCTGGTGCAATTTCTCACGAGTGGTTCCACGGAGTTGATGCACTTCTGGCAAGGTCTAGAGGATATGAGGGTAAATTGATCAGTGAGTTTATTACTGGCGTAGACATGGAAAACGCACCTGATAAGTTCAGGAAAAACATTCTCCTTATGAGGAATATCATTACTAAGCAACTTTGCTCTGGTACTAAGTATTTCAATCAATCACAGAAACTGGCAGGCCAGAAGGGAGCGCGAAAATACTGGATAGAAAGAAGCGAGATGTTAGCCAGGGCTTTTGAAGCTTTTGTCCAGGACTCACTTATAAGCAAAGGAATAAGTTGTGATTGGCTTGTTATGGACACTTTACTTTCAGATGTGCCTAAAGAACATCATGACAAGCATCCTTACCCGCAAGGCGATGAACGCAAGAATTTAAACTACTCGATGTTTAATCTAATGAAAGGGATTTGGAGTAATTAGGTTTAGCTTCTTGATAAAAAGTAGTGGAGTAGAGCACCTTTTCTAATCTCCTTTTTTTTAAACTGATCAAGCATATAGAAAAAATCAACATGATCGATACCATACAAGTCAAGGAGAGCTAATGCATCAAATAGGTCAATCCCAGTATGACCATTTTCAAACTTGGAAATGAAAGATTGGTTAACACCGATATGGTTGGCCGCGTCAGCCTGAGATAAGTTGCTTTTTTTCCGAAGCTCCTTAAACAGGTCACAGACAAATAAATATTCACTTCCTCCTTTCTGATAGAAATTCACAAAACACCTTGAAAATTATCTTGTCCACGAGTTACGCATGAACATGCGCGTCAACGAAGCGACAAAATTGGATTTCTCTTGATCATTCATCCGGGAAAAGTTGGCAAGATACATTTCCCGTTGAGTTACGATTGTCATCAGATTTGCCTCTAGCGGAGATGATGAGTCAATCAATAACTGAATGCGTTCAGGGATCTCCTCGGCAGTGCTAATGTCAAAATTTGTATTGTTTAACAAGAACATGCTGTTTCACCCATAAGAACCCCGTAGGATGATACACCCAAAGGTCAATTATTCCGTGTGGAATAATTTGCAAGACTTTAGCCGAAAACCAACCGGATTGGCTGGTGGTGAAATATGCAACCTGAGAGAGGACTTTTTTGTCGCCACAAGCCAATAACTGGTGTAATATTAACCTTAAATTCTCTACTTACGAAAATGTACCTTTTCCAAAGTAGAGCTTGTAAAATTTAAAGGTCGAATAGTTTGCGACTCACTTTTCGCGCACGAGGGGCATAAAGTCACGTATAAGCATCTTTTTGAGTGGATAAAAGGAACGATAGCCGTCCTATTCTAAAACCATGATATACCGGGTGGTTTAGCAGTGGCGTTATCCATTTTGGCGAACTCTATTCTACATAGAGTTGTATGTTGGCAAACTTTATTTTACCTACACACTTTCATTTTCATATTTAGGTACAACAAGGTACGGAGGCGGAAAATCGTGGATTTAACTGAAATGGCACTAGTAGCAGCAGTACTTTCAACTCTTGGTTTTGCAGTTACCCTTATACGGCATGTCTTGTTTAAAAGGGAGTTCTATAAACTAAAAGAGGACATGAAAAAACACACTCTTGAGCACGGTGTTAACGAGGAGCTATGGATTTTATTTGTTACGCGGTCACGTAAGATGCTTAGGTTCTGGAGGTGACATATGCTAAATAAAACAAAGTTTGAAAAAGTTCTAAGTAGAGTGATCAACAAAAACAGCGCTCGTTGCTCAAAGTGCAAGCGAATGTTTACTCAGCCATGTCATACCTTTGGTGGTCTCGATGCAGAGGGCAAAGTTCATAATGTGGCTCTATGCTGTAGAGACTATATTGTAGACATGCGCCATTATGGTGTTTATACAACCCTTCCTGTTAATACAGCAGAAGGTGAACGCCAGGCCAAAGAACTATTAGATTCCCACCCCAAAGACGCAAGCAGATATTCACTGTTCTAGTGAAACAATGAGCAAAACCAAGAATGCACCATACGAACAAAGTGTAAAAGTAATTAAAAAACAGCCAGATACAAAGCTGTTTCACTAAAACAAAGACTAATCCACTTTATTGTCCCAAAAGAACATTCAAAGAGGAACCAATGTGTAACGGAAAAGTTATTTTTGTTAGCCAGAGAGAGGCTGAGACTATTCACCCAGAGCCCGGAGTAGCAATGATTTCTATCACCGATCCGGGAAAACCTTTAGCTGAACTCGGTTCCTGGGAGCTGATATACAGAGATTCTTTTTTTGATGGAGGCTATAGTGAAGACGCTATCCACATCCATAAAGATGAGTTTCGAATGCGCTATTGTTCTTATATTGATTCAGAACAGGCAGAGAAACTAAAAAATTTCATATCTCAACTAATCTCTTCTGGAGTGAATAAAATCTACGTTCACTGCTATTTTGGTCGTTCACGCAGCGGAGCTGTTGCTAAATACCTGGTGGATCAGTTTGGTTTTGAAAGCAATAAACCAATTGAGAGCCCAAATATGACTGTATATAAATTGCTATGTAATCCAGTACGGTTTGAACCCTTGATCCAGCAATATGAACAAGCTGCTAAAGCTCCTAAAGAAGAAAAGCAACCAACAATCTCCCAGAAGTTCGTAGATTTATTGATGGTAGCTTTAGGGCTTAAAAAATAATAAGTGAATGTGGCCCCCTACTCTCGATACAACGTGCATGAAAAGAAGAGAAACCAACATGGAATATCACGCTAACAACATAATAACTGCGGAACAACAAGGAGAGCTGATCACCGCAGAACAGATTAAGAGCAGTATAAAAACTAACGCGGCATCAGCCTATTTACTTAGTCTCCGCTCAAAGCTTAGCCGTCAAAAAATGGGTTACTTCCTGAATAATGTAGCCAAAATGACGGGCAACCAAAGCATGTTTCATTGTGACTGGGGGACAATGAGACGCCACCATGTTCAGGGTATTATTGACTTGCTGATTGATGCAGGAAGAGCCCCAGACACCATTAACACCTATCTTGCTGGGTTAAAAGGCGTCGCTCTTGAAGCATGGACAATGAAGCAGATTGATATGGAAAGTTATCACCATATCAAGCAAATAAAGAATGTGCGTGGCGAAAGAATTCCCAAAGGGAGAGCGCTAGAACGTCATGAAGTTGCCCAGCTTTTCAAAGTGTGTGATGAAGACTCACGATGTAAAGGAGTTAGAGATAGTGCAATTTTTGGGGTGCTTTTAGGCTGCGGTTTAAGGAGAAGTGAAATAGTGGCCCTAGATCTAGGTCATATAAATTGGCGAGAACAAGCAATTACAGTTATGGGTAAAGGTAATAAAGAACGATTGGCCTTTATGCCCGACGGAACGCTTAGAAGATTAAAATTGTGGGTTAATGATGTTCGAGGTGAACAGCCTGGGCCTCTTTTTCCAAGAATTCGACGACATGATGATGTACAAGACAGTCGAATGACAGATCAGGCAATCTACGAAATCTTGAGAACTAGACGAATGGAAGCTGGGTTAGAGCATTGCTCTCCTCATGACTTGCGTCGGACTTACGCGAACGACTTATTGGAAACTGGCGTTGATATCATGACCTTAAAGGATATGATGGGACATGCTAGCGTTACTACCACTCAACGGTATATTCGCATCAAAGATGAGCAAATGCGAAATGCAAGTAAGAGGTTGGTAATTTAACATGCTCGTATCATTCCTGACATGGTTTTTAGTTGGTTTGCTGCCCATTGTGCTGGTGGTCATTATTCAAAACCTTATTGGAAAGTTGTTAACCCCTATTGCGCTTAGCAATAAAGGCAGCCGGGGGGTGTACTTAGCTACAGCAGCTATTGGAGTGCCTATTCATGAACTCAGTCATGCTATTGCGGCGTTCCTTTTTCGGCACCGAATAACCAAAATAAAGTTTTTTGAATACACTGCTGGGCATGGCCGCTTGGGATACGTCGAGCATCAATGGAACGTGTTGTCACCGTTGCAAAATGTCGGGCTTTTCTTTATTGGTATTGCTCCTTTGATAGGAGCTGGTGCAGTCATATACTTAACTACAAAGCTAATGCTTCCAGGCTTATTGGATACGCTGGCTTGGCGCATAGTAGAAATTCCTATGGGAATAACGGGCGATCCAGTCAAAGATGCTTTCTATGCTGTGCAGTA
This sequence comes from Vibrio sp. YMD68, assembly GCF_029958905.1. Classification (NCBI taxonomy): domain Bacteria; kingdom Pseudomonadati; phylum Pseudomonadota; class Gammaproteobacteria; order Vibrionales; family Vibrionaceae; genus Vibrio; species Vibrio sp. YMD68. Next base: position 4,497 of record NZ_CP124615.1, read on the forward strand.
CGGCATTTCTGGTGCTGGTATTGCGATTCTGTCCGTGAGCTCGGAGCCTCAGTTCTGGCTCTGGATGCTGATCAGCAGCGTTGTGGCGTTTCACTCGACACCAAGCAAAGCTGATATGCAGAGCGCATGGAAGGGAGCGATAGCCGTAGGAGTGTTGTTAACGGGGATTGTCTTCATTTTCGAGGCTTATTATCCACTAACCGAAATGGTGGTTGGTTATTGGCTTTACAGTGTATCTATTATGTCTGCCACAATTGTATTTTCTATGCCTTGGTGGGTAATATTGCTGATGATCGCTATGGTTTCAAAACGCTAGCTTTCTGTTTTTTTAGCTGTTCTCTCAAGCAAAGCGCTTTGGCGGAGTATTGCCAACACATCAGCAACCGTCATTTTCCATCCCATAGCAAGACGTCGAATGATAAACGAACCTAATTCAGTACGTTCTTGCGGATTAAACAAACACTGTTTAACCTGCCCTGCTTCTGATAAGGATAGTGAAATCCCTTCGGGTCCATTATGTTGCAATTTGAAACCTTTGTTACGCTTAGAACCGTGATAAGCCCCCTCAGATAAACGAGCAAGGCCGAACAGTACCTGAGTAAAGCTGGTAAGCTCATACCTTGTCAACTGGACGGAAATTTTTTCCTGCCAGTTTGCATCAGTGCCAAGAAGTGGCGCAATCTCGATTGTGACCGAAGGATATTCATCCTTTTGGGTCTCTGTATACTGGAACTGAACTACAACACGCTGGTGTTTGTTATAGATTTTAAAAGCTTCACCAAACAATTTAGTTTCGCTCATAACTAATCTTTCACCTCAAGTTGCGACAATTCTTTCTTTGTACTGATATGAGCTTTGCGTTCGGAATTCAAATCAGATTCAAGTTTGCTTTTTGCTTTTGAAGTGGCCGCGTGAGCTGCTTTTTCGGTATCGAGAGCTTCGCTAATTGTCTCCAGTCGCCCCAACCCTTTCTCTGATTGCATAAGCCGCTCTTGAAGATGGTTGACTCTATCCTGAGTTGTTTGATGCGATTCTTTCTCTGCTTTTAAAGATTCACGGAGTGCTTCATTTTGAGCACTTATAGTCGCGTTTTGTGTTTCTGCTTGGGTGAGTTTTTCGCGGATATCTTTTAACTCAGAGCGTAGTTGTTCACGGTTAGATTGAGCCTCTTCTACCAGCTTACTGCTGTCCTCAAGACGCATCTCCGCTTTGGCTAAGTCTGTGGTTAATCGGTCAATCTGAGTTCGATGTTCAACAATCACCCTACTCTTTTCTTCTAGTTGATCACGCAGTGTCTGTTCAGTAGTAGTCCAAGATGATTTGGCCGCTGCATGTTGTTCGCTATGTTCCTGTGCCAACTGTTCTTTCTTTTGAACTTCAAATTGAAGGCGCTCTATTTTGCTTTCAGCATCAGCTAAGGCAGAAAGAGCCTCTGCTTCGGAACTTTTAGCAGCACGTAGCGTTTCTTCAAAGCGAGATTCAATAGCAGTTTGAAACCTGCCCATCTCTTTCATAAATGAGTCAGCAAATGCATCACTGAATCCCATTGATTCCATTAAATGAGCCTGGGATGCTTCGAGCTCTTCACGCCACTGCCTAACAAAGCCTAGAGCCGTTCCTTTGGAACCTCTGCCAAGTTCTGCGATCACTCGATTGCCGCTTATCTTTTCTCCGGAAGCATGTAGACGGTCACAGACACCTTTTACGTCTGAATAAGTCAATGCAGGACTTTGTTGCCGCTTTTCCATAATCATTTCTCTTCAAAAAAATCAAGTATACCGTCAATAGTATGCCAAATACGGTACAGTTACAAACAAGTGTACCTTTAATATGTTAGAATTGAATGGCGGTACAGTTTGATTGTTTTGTATCCAGATAAATAATCATAACGGACTGATATTTAAGGATATTATTATGATTTAAATCGAGAATGAACAGGTTGTAAGGTGTACCGATTACTGTACTTTCGGTACACCAGTTCTAAACCAACTCTTTAAGTGCGAGGTGTGATAAATGAGAAGAAAAAGTGGTGATTATCCACAATTGGTAAATGACTTAGTAATCAATACATTGTTACACCTTTATATGGAATGTAGCGATACACGTCGGTTTGTGCCTCTCCACCAGCGAAATGCGATTGTTATGCGTTATCTGAAATCCTTACTCAAAAAAGCAGCATACAAGGAGACAAGAAAAGATATTAAAGCTCTTATTTACGCTGGGCAGAAAGGTGACAAGTTGGAAGAGCAATTGTGGAGGCTCAAATCTCTTGTTAATAATTATGGCAATGATGTTGAAAAGTTTTACGGATTCCTCAACTTAATTGAGAGTACGTTAGCTATTTACAGTGAGTTATTTAAAGAAAATACTGCTGTCGTTTCGAATAGAGTTTATTTGTTAGCTGATCACATTGATAATGGCTTTGACGATAATGGGAAGCAAGTAGCCCCAATTGCTCTATCTGTAAACTCTTCAAAATGGAAGCAAATACCAGCGTTGGCCGAAGAACATGGTCATTTCTACATTGAGATTCTTGATAGTGATGAGAGTAAAGCAAACCTTTATGTTCACCCTGCCGCAATGAAAAGAGCCGTTCACAAAGAACATGAAAAGGAGTGTGACTGATGGCAGTGTAGGATGCAAACCGCTACTACACTGCCCTGAGTGCTAAGTTCAAGCACGATGTTTAGCTTTGAGGTTTTTCACATGCTTAAAGTTAGTTTTAAGCCCCTTTTCTAAACGTGCAGACTCTAGACTCTCATAAACACTATTAATGTCGATAAAAGAGCTTTCCTTGGATTGTTCATAAATATAATCTGCGGCCTTCCAACCGGATGTGAATAGTAGCTGTGGTGTGTTTTTACTCCTCCATTCGCACTCACCTACCATAACTACAATCGAGTAGAACGCTTCCTGGGGAATGCTAGGCAAAAGAGATTGAATTGCTTTCACATGCTTATAGTTTTGTCTGAACGGATTTTGAAACTTGTAGCTACGTTTAAATATCTTTTGAGTCCAAAATTGATCTGATTCCTTGCCATAAATCCAGCCTTTATAATGTTTTGTTTCAACGACAAATATTCCAGCTGGGGAAATAACAACATGGTCCACCTGAGTAGTATCTCCATCGGAAACTTCAAGAGTAACATCATCAAGTACTATGCAGTTATTACCACATTTTTTATTTAATATTTTTGATAAAGCCCACTCGCCTATTTTCCCTTTGATATGGCGTGAAAATACTTTGGCAACAAATAATAGTGTTACAGCCAAAATCAACATCCACGTTGTCGGTTGATTTAGAAGCTCTCCAAAAGCGCCAATAAATAGATTAGAAAAAAAGTCGCTCTGCATGATAGGTCCTATAATGATGAGATTTTTATAAGTTCTTATTTTCCGTGTCGTCAGATAAAACTTTGTAATAGTCAACGCTTGATGGACGAGCCATAAAATGCGCACTATTACTATCTTCTGGGTCAGGAACTATCGGTCTAAACCCGATAGTTCTGTAGAAACACTCTAATTTATATTGGCTTGTTTCGAAGTTTTCATTGAAAGAAGAAACCTGTTCAGCAATATAAGGATCATCAGTAAAGTTAGTAAACTGTAAAGGAACACACATAAGAACGGTCAAGCCTCTATTATGAGCAAAACGTCGTTCAGCATCTGAAATGATTTGTTGTGTCACTCCAAGGCCACGGAATTCTTCTTTTAAACAAATGTGATCAACGATTAAGACCTGTAGTTCTTCCAGATCCATGCCTGCATCTGCAATACAATCAGAAAATTCGTTATGATCTGAGAATAAACAAGAGTAATTGTAGAGACGAGCCTCAAGGTCTAAAGCTTCATGAATGTCTCCCCATTCATCTATAGCATGATAAACGTTAATTAGTGTAAATTGGACGCACCCAACTTTTACTTCTTCATCAGAATTGTGGTCAAAACTGAACACCTCCCCTTTGTAGACAGAGGCAAATTCGCCAGTATCTTCAAGTTGGGATGTGCATTCCATAGAATAAGTTATAGATAATGAGGGCATATGATACTTCTCCACTGCGTTATGATAAGAATTCGATTTTACACAGGCTATCGTGGCGGTTCGGTATTCCAAAATGCCCATAAAGGGCAAGTTTCGGGATGAATGAAGGCCAGACATGCTTAACCTACTTTATCTAGATAGGTTAAAGGTTGAGGTTCAAGGATATACACTAAGCCTTTGGGCGCACGGCTTAGTACATCAACAGCATTAATACTCAACTTTCTAACCTTCACCTCAAGGTTACTTAGAAGATTAATAATCTGAATCAACGCTGCCTTACACATAGTACGATCAACGTCTTCAAGCACTAAAACGCTTTGCTCCAACGTTTCTTTACCGTCGTTATGAATCTTCTCCATTATCCACTTCATCGCAATCGCTCCAGTGCCGGAGCATGGCTCATAGAAAGAAAGTTCTTGATTGTGATGGTTACTGGGCCATCCTACGAGTGCTGCGAGTAAACGCCCCAGCTCTGGTGGAGTAGGAAAGAAGTTTTGTCCTTGTTTGTAGTAACCACACTCGGAGAAAAACATGCCGAGAACGTCAATACCAGGATAGTTTCTCATGGCCGCACTCAAGATATGTGATAATTCGATAGCCGTAGGTTCCAGTTCCTTTGGCATTTTTGATGATGGAGGGTACAGCCCGGTCTGCTGATATGCCCAGTGGTCGATAAATGTATAAACAAACTCGGCAACACCCATACGATATCTAGCCGCCTCTATTACCTGAACTGCCTTGCGGATTTCGCTATGCACTTGCGACATTCATTCTCCCCTCTGTTTAAATCAACTCACAGTATCATAATATAACCCCATAAACATAGCAATTTAGACCATCATGCAACATAGGATACAGCTCCAATCCCCTCCACCACCGAGAAAACTGATAGTACACCTTTCCCCCTAACCACCTTGCTAGACCTCTCTTTTTTTCTCTCTTTTTCTCTATTTATCTCTCTCTTTCTAAATTCGGGGGCGAGCCCCGGCTCAACAAAGCCGAAGGAGGAGCTTTAGCGACGACCGAGGCTTATACCCCACTTTGCATGATGGTCTAAAAGCGACTAAAATGTAATCAATGATCCGTCAGAACAACGCAAGGTATAAATGATGAGCCAGATAAAAACGCTCTTTGACGACGTGACATTTAATCTGTCTCGTCTGAACAAACTACTAACGAGCACTATGCCAAGCATGGCGATAGTGAGCCGGATACCTCCAGTACATAAAGGCAATGAGCATGAGGTAATAAAACTCATCATGCCCGAGCACCATTCCGGCATGGCCGCTATGAAGCTGGCGGGTGAAGGCTACGTGGATCTGCACATCAAACACCCCTACTCACAGAAATCTGCCAGACGTTATGTTGGCGTGATCCACCTGCTGCCCTCTAATCCCAACAGCGCTGAGATTGTTCAGTTGGTACATAGCATCAACCAAAGCAAGGCCGACATCGAGGAGCTGGTGATCACCGAAAACAAAACCCGGCAAGCACGGTTCAAAGCAATCCATGACAATTGCCCCGGCGTCATGACAAAACATCTCTACAGGCAAATCCATTGCCTAGTCGATGCTGACGTAAAATCAGTGAAGTTTAGTTGGCAGCGAAAGGATGCTCTGCACCAACCAGACAAAGCAGATCTGCTTACCAAAATGAGTGAAGAGTTGGAACGAGCTAATTCGGAGAATGAACTACCTCTCACCCAGCTCATTAAGAAGGTCGCAAGCACTCCTGATGTAGCGCTGAGAATTCGTCGGGATGTGAAAGTGCAGCCCACGGCCAACGTTGTAAAAAACACTGGACTGAAAACCATGACAGCTCCGTTACCTATCATCATCGTGCAAGATGAACCGTTCAATACTAGGCAGATATCTTCTTTCGTGGCCGCAGTGGAAAGAAAACAGCGTTCGGACAAACAAAGCTCCACAATTTTAGGAACATTTTCTGGCCTACAAATTGAGAAAAAGAATAGCTAATTCTATGCCGTAGAAACTGGATGTATTTGCCCAAATTGGGCTTGTGCAGAGTCATAATCTATGCACAAGCCCGATTAGACTGGAAACCTCAAATAGGTCTAATGAAAGAGGGCAATACATTAATGAAACGTTCAGCATTGGCAATTGCTTTGATTGCAGCATTAAGCGGATGTGGTTCCGGTGGGGAAGATGGAGGAAGTAGTTCCAATACAAACACCAACTCAGGAGCAAAATCTGGCTCTATTAAAATTGATAACATCTCGATAAAAGAAGGAAATTCAGGTAACAGTGATGCAAAAGTGCGTGTTACTCGTAGCGGTGGTAAAGATGGTGTAATTAAAGGTAAATTCCGAACTACCCCTGGAACTGCATTATCAGATCAAGATTACCTGGAAACAGTTGGAGAATTTGAGCTTCAAGATGGCGTTGCTCGGATTGATTTGGTCATCCCTATCATTGGTGATGTAAAGGATGAAGATGATGAAACTTTCTCCGTTCAGATTTTCGATGTTTCTGGTGCCTCCAGCATAGAGAGAGATACTGCTACCGTAACAATCACCAATGATGACTCCTCTCCAGAAATATCATTTACCTCAGAAATCAGAACCACATCAGAAGGAAGTGGTCGCGTTAAAATTCCGCTACAACTAAACACTTCATCAGGAAAAGATGTAAGCGTTAGTTACGAACTCAGTGGATTAGCTATTAACGGCCAAGATTATAGTGTCATCAGTGACAGCACTATTGTTTTCCCTGCTGGAACTACTGAGCAGTTTCTTGAGTTAGATATCGTTCAAGATGACGTTCCCGAAGGCGGTGAAACAATAAAAATTAAACTTACCGAGGCTAACAATTCCACACTCAGCAAACAGTTTGAGACCAGTGTTATTATCCTTGGAGACTTAGTGTTAAACGATACTGGCGTCACCAGATATGTAAATGGGAATGACTTCGATGCCCAAGGCGCACCTAATGATCTTCCGGGGCAAGATGCTGAATTTGGCGCTGATACTGACTCACCAAACTACTTAGATGGTTATGCAGGTTTCTCTTTTACAAAATTAGACGTTTCCGGAAACCACCTTCCTCATACAGCGACGGCATGGTCATGTGTCTTGGATAACCGAACAGGGATCGTCTGGGAAAACAAAGGTGATGCAATTACTGATATTCCATCTTCACTTTCGGAAGCAGAATTCAAAGCCCTAGTAAATGATGCTTGGAGTGCCAGCAGAAACCCAAGCTCAAAGGATTATGTTCCTTACCCTTATTATCACTGGCATCAAAACTGGCAAGCTAAAAACTACCTATACACTTGGTACAGCAAAGATAGAACTAATGACGGTGGCAGTGCTGGTGGCGCTTCACTAGAATTCCAAAACCGTAATGCTCCTGTTCACAATAAGGCACAATGCGCGTTCCCTACGACAGATAACGCTGGCTATGTAAAAGTCACATCATGTAGTACCGATGACTACATTCGTGCGGCCAACGAGCTAGCCGTTTGTGGCTATAAAGATTGGCGATTACCTTCCATTGAAGAGCTACGTTCTATTGCCAATTATGAAAACAGTCAAACACTGCTCGATACCGACTATTTCTATAACTACGAAGGTGGCGCACCGATTTGGTCTGGAACCCCGAGTTCAAATGGTGAAGGTACAGCATGGTGCATGGACTCAAGCAATGGACAAGCTAAGTTGTGTCATAAACAAAGCAACTCGGCGAGCATTCGTTTAGCAAGAGGAGGGAAACAGTGATGAAGTCCAAACTAACCGTTGCGGCAAGCATTCTTTGTCTTGTAGGGATATCAACTCAAACTTACGCACAGACTTGTAAGCCAGATATTATCGCTCCCACCACCAATATAGAGCAATTTACAGTACATAAAGACGGCACAGTTACTGACGCCGCAACAGGCTTGATGTGGACTACTTGCACTATGGGGCAAAGATATAGTGCCGATAACTGCATTGGAACTCTAAAATCATTTCCTACTTGGTCTGATGCGTTACTAGCTGTGGACGACGCTAACAGCAGCAATTTACTAGGGTACTCTGACTGGAGACTACCCAACATTAAAGAGCTTGGTTCCATTGTCGAAAGGTCATGCTCAGCTCCTGCGATCAGATTGGAGGTATTCAAAAGCACCCCAAAAGTACTTTATTGGTCAAACACTCCTGACAGCAAGGTTAACCCTCAGTTGAAAGCGCGAGTTATTGATTTCAATGAAGGAACTGAGTTCGCATCGTTAGCACAATCTAATATATATCTGCGGCTAGTTCGTGACCTTAAAGAAACGTCCAACTAATTCCATCGTAAGCCCCGGATTTTATTCTGGGGCGTTCCCATAGTGAAGTACACGCGATGAACAAAACATTACCACCTGATACCCCAGAGCAAGCCCGAATCACCAACTATCAAGGAAACCAACTGATAGTTAGGGCCTATGCTGGCACGGGAAAGACAACAACCCTCATCAAATATGCTCTTGCTAACCCTCGGCTAAGAATGCTGTATATCGCGTACAACCGAGCGATAAGAGATGAAGCAGCGGAAAAGTTTCCCCGAAATGTTACGTGCAAAACCTCTCATCAACTAGCATTCGCATCTGTTGGACGTATGTTTGCGCACAAATTAGTGGGAAACATTCGCCTAACCGATATAGCACAAGCGTTAAACACTAAAAACTGGACTCTTGCAAGAGACTGCCTGGATACGCTAAATGCATTTATGTGCAGCGCAGATGACCAGATTCTATATGACCATTTCGAAAGAGCTGATACTGGATTACTACTAACAACAAAGCAAGAGAGATACGTAATAGAAGTCGTTCAAAGTGCAGAAGATATTTGGAAGAGAATGTGTGAGCCTCAAGATCCTTTCCCTATGGTTCATGATGGATACTTAAAGCTGTACCAATTATCTCACCCCAATCTATCATTGAGATACCAGGTAATCCTCTTTGATGAAGCACAGGACGCAAACCCAGTAACTAGTGACATTGTAATTAGGCAGCGCTCAAGGACTATTCTTGTTGGAGACGTCCACCAGCAAATCTATCGTTTCAGAGGTGCAAATGATGCGATGAATAACCCCCGCTTCTCGAACGCAGATCAACTCTACCTCACACATAGTTTCCGATTTGGACCTAATGTAGCGATGGTTGCCAATGCCCTTCTCGAACTTAAAGGAGAGACCAAGCCGGTAATTGGGCGCGGAGCTAAAGATCAGGTTCTTATGATGCTACCTCAAAATATCGGGCATCATGCTGTGTTACACCGCACGGTAATGGGAGTTATTCAAACTGCTTTGGGCTACACAGGCGCGGGACATAAAGTTTTTTGGGCTGGTGGTATAGATTCTTACCAAATCGACTATCTGGAAGATATCTTTTGGTTCTCACGAGAAGAAAGAGAACGTGTCAGAAACAAGCAGATACTTAATGATTATGAGGACTATCAAGAGTTCACCGAGATAGCTCGTGCGACTCAAGACAACGAGATGTTTAGAGCGATGGCAATTATCGAAGCCTACGAAGATCTTCCTGAACATCTTGCGATATTACGCCTTAACACCGTAAAAGACGAATTGGTTGCAAATGTCACGGTGTCTACCAGTCATAGAGCAAAGGGACTGGAGTGGGATTATGTCCAACTATTTGATGACTTCCCTGACGTTTTGGACCCCGAGCTAGAACCAGAGGCACGGGATGATGAGATCAACCTACTTTACGTTGCAAGCACGAGAGCCATGCGAGCACTTGCGCTTAACGCTTCAGTGGAAATGGTGATCAGGTACATCACCCATAAGCGTCAACTTGAAAAGATTCAGCAGGAAGAAGCAACTAACAATCAGTCAGAACACATAAAAACAGCCTAATCGACCAAAAATACAACAATAAAACCTCCCCTAATTGCCCTAAATGGGAGGTTTCAGATGCATTCCTTAATCCTCCCCCCCGTTACCATATGCCTGAATGGGAAAATATGTGTGGTGACATGAACAACAAGACTTTAAAGAAAGCTACTTTAGCGCTGGCATTGATAGCCTCAATGCCAAATATCTCCGTAGCAGAAGACAGTAGGCCCGGCTTTTACGATAGAAAGGCGGAAGGATGGTTTTTCTATGAAGTCGAGCCAGAAGAAAAAGAAGTACCTAAACCTAAGCCAGTAGCAGTACAACCTCCCCCACCTTCTCCTGAGCGAGAACAGATGGCCCAGAGTGAAGGACCTGAATATTTTTCTGCTGCGTGGTTTAGAGAGAACTTACCTAAATACAAAGATGCTTGGTGGGATAACCCAACCATTGAGAACGCTAAAGCTTTTGCTTACATGCAGCGGTTCGCAATGGATCGTTCAGAACAAGCGCAAGATGCATATGAACTGGCTATTTTAGGTGATCCTTATCTTGATGAAGTGTCCAGAAGACCTTATGCCACATTCGCATCTCAGCAAGTAGATAGTAAGGCTGGGAAGGAAAGGCAGACATTACTTGGGACTGTAGCAAGTCGTGTGGGTCTATTTTTCTTCTACCAGCCAAACTGCGAAATGTGCGAAATACAGGCTCCAATAGTCAAAATGCTTGAGCAAGGATATGGATTTACTGTCGTGGCAGTATCTTCTGACGGCACCCCTTTCCCAGGAAACATTTTCCCCGAGTTCAAAGTAGATAACGGCCATGCCGAACAGCTAGGTGTCGTCACCTACCCAGCTTTATTCTTAGCTTCACCAGATGGGAGTTTTGCTCCTGTTGGGCAAGGGGTAATGTCACTTCCAGATACAGCCAATCGAATTCTAGTTACTGCTCGCCGAGCAGGTTGGATCAGTGATGACGAATTCAACAAAACAAGAGCACTGGTTAATACCGACAACAACATTGCGGAAATTCTTACCGATAAAACAGGTGAGGCTTCCTTAGAAGAAATCATGACGGATGATAAAGGGAACTATATCCCGCCGGAACAATTGATGGACTTCATCCGCGAAAAAATTAAGGAGAAATAAGATGTTCAGAAAGAACAAGCTGCGGAAGAAAGCTCTCGCTATTTGCGTAGCATCCGTTCTGTGGACAGTACCGAGTATATCTACAGCTAACGGCTTAAAGTCTGAAATGGACGCCCTTTTCAATGAAATGAGCAATGTCACTCAACCAGGCGTATTTGAAACACAGCGTCGAGGGGTTCTGGCTGGTGGTCGATACACCACGAAAACACGCATATTTAATGAAAACCTAGTGTCATTCACACCTCCATCATGGAAAGCTGGTTGTGGTGGTGTTGACCTATTTGGGGGCTCATTGAGCTTTGTTAACGCAGAACAAATCGTCACTTTGCTGCGTTCGGTAGCTGCAAATGCAAAGGGATACGCATTCCAATTAGCATTGGATAACGTCTTTCCTGATGGTGCAAAATGGATAGAAAACTTCCAAAAGAAAATACAACAATTAAACCAATATTTGGGTAATTCTTGTCAACTTGCACAAGGTATCGTAAATGACGCTACCTCTTCATTCGATGTTAAACACAAAACTGACGCTTCCATTACAGCTACCACAACGGGTCTGTTTGACGATGTATTCTCATCTAAGCAAGAGCAAGGCGGTTCTACACCACTCGAACAATTGAAATCAAACAACCCAGATGAGTACAAGAAAATGATTGGTAATATCATCTGGAAGCAATTGAAGAAAAATAATGCAAACGCATGGTTCACATACGGAGACAACACATTACTAGAAGCCATAATGTCTGTGACGGGAACAGTAATAATCGGTGATATTGTTAATGATTCACACGCAAGTATTACGGAAAAAACGACACCAATCACCACTTTACCTGGCAATAAAATCCAAATTTCAGATCTAATCACTGGTAGTAACGTTGAAATATACTCATGTGGTTCAGATACTGAAAATTGCCTAAGCGCTGGGGCAACTGGTGGCGGTGTTAAAACCGTCAACATCACAGGCATAAAGAGCCAAATTGAAGATATGCTTATTGGTTCAAGTACATCTACAGGTATTATTTTCAAGTTTGCTAGTAATGCTGGAACACTATCAACTAGCGAGCAAAACTTTTTAGCTAGCTTACCTGTTGGTATAGGTGCAATCATCCGAAATCTTTCTGTTCTATCTAAAGACTCTGCAATGTTATTTGCCTCAGAGTCGTCTGGAGCGATTTCTCTAGCAATGATGTATTCATTTACTAATGAGCTTTTCAGAGCTGCATTTATTGCTATATCAAACAGTGATAGTCCTTATAAACAGCAAGCGTTGGAAGTATTACGTGAATCTCAAGCCAACATGAGAGCCGAATACTCAATTCTTACAGCTCAATATGGAGATCTCTCTTCTCAAATCGAAAAGTACAACAACCTCCTAAATAACGTTCGAAAGCAAAAATATATGTTATCGACGCTAACTAAAGCACCAAGAACAAAGGAGTAAAACTTCATGCCTGAATTTACTATTTACTCCATTGGCGACTCAGCATTTCTTGAGCAGATATTAATTGCTGTAGCCATGATCACGGGGACCAATGACTTCACCAAGATGGTCAGTGTTGGGTTGCTTATTGGTGTAGTGATGATAACCGTTCAATCTGTTTTCCAAGGGGCAAAACAGATCAATATTCAGCAAATTTTTATGGGGTGGCTACTATACGCCTGCTTCTTCGTACCGACTTCATTAGTCAAGATTGAAGATGCTTACACCGGGCAAGTTCGTCCTGTGGCAAACGTGCCGATTGGTATAGGCTTTGCCGGAGGTGTTATATCGAATGTTGGCTACACCCTAACAAAATTATTTGAGACTGGTTACGGCATTATCGTACCCAATGTTACTGAAACTCACTTTTCTGAAACACTCAAGCTACTGAATGATGTAAGACGCGGTGTGTACGATAGCGCTATTTTTACAGCCCTAAACCAAGAGCAAGGTGGTGGCTATGTTGATGTTCGTCGCTCAGTTTCTAATTACATTAGAGAATGTACGCTAACAAAAGTAGATCTCAACCTGATGAGCTTAGATGAGCTTCTAACACTCCCTTTAGATCAAGCCTTACAATTCAATTCTTCACTATACGGAACGCGTGTATATCTAAACGCGTCGAATCCCGATGGTGGTGATTTTACTTGTAGTGAGGCATGGTCTACAGCTGAGGGGGTTGGCATTGTTGGGGCATTAAATAACCTAAGTGGGTCCAATGTAAATAACGCTTTAAACAATCTACTTGGTGTAGATCCTACCTATACAGGTGTAAATGCTCTAACAAAGATAGCTGACTCATTACAAGCAGTAGGAGCAATTTCCACCTCAGCAGTAGAATATACAAAAGTCGCTCTACTAGAGCCTTTGTATTATGAAGCAGCTGCCGGACGATACCAGGACCTTCAAGACTATGGTTCTGCATTGATGATTAACCAAGCGATTCAACAGCGAAACACTCAATGGGCAGCAGAGCAATCTATGTTCATGTCAGTCGTCAGACCGATGTTAACGTTCTTTGAAGGTTTTGTTTACGCGATAACTCCTATAATGGGCTTTATCATCGTTATGGGTTCAATGGGAATGACGTTGGCAGGAAAATACTTCCAAACGGTTCTCTGGATACAGCTATGGATGCCAGTTCTATCTATAACAAACCTATTCATTCATACAGCAGCGACTAATGAAATGGCAAGCCTGTCTACACCAGGCTTAAACTCAATGTATGCATTATCCTCAACAGGAGACATTCTACAGAACTGGATCGCTACGGGGGGAATGTTAGCAGCAGCCACTCCTATTATTTCACTGTTCATAGTGACAGGATCAACATACGCATTTACCAGTCTAGCTAACAGGGTTAACGGTTCTGATCATGTCAATGAGAAAATTCAGTCGCCTGACGCTTTGAATCAAGGCCCAGTAATGAACAGTCAACCTGCATATAACCACAACCAATTTAGTGGGACGATGGCAACAGGAGCGGAAAGCATGATCAGTTCATTTTCTCTTGGCTCATCTATTGGAAGCGGGGTTAGCTCAGCAAGGGCAGTACAAAGCCAGAAGTCAGAAGCATTCTCAGACACCCTTGGCCGAGGTTTTTCTCATGGCGTATCACAAGACCAAGCATACTCCCGTCTTTCTAGCATTGGCCGAACAATCGGTTCACAAAACACTCAACAAAGCCAGTTGGTTAATCAACAAGCTAAAAGCTTCATGGATAAGTTTCAAGTTGATGATCAACATGCCGATGCTGTAAAAGGCGCGTTCGCAATGCAGGCTACAGGCTCTTTAGATGTAAAAGAAGCTGCGGCAATGGTAATGCCACTGATGGGCACCGCTCGTGCAGCAGTAAAAAATGCAGTTAAAGGTCCCTCCAAAGGAACTGGTTTGGCAACTATACCTTCTCAAGAAGATGGAGCCAAAGGCGGTGGTGGTGATATTGTAGGTCTAACTGCTCAAGCCCAGGGAAAAACGGAATCGTCTGCAACAGATACGTCAACATGGTCTGCCAGTGATGTATCGCAATTCATGAAAAATGTTTCATGGGGGAAGACTGATTCTCAGGCACTTACCAATCAATTAGCTCATGGCATTAATAGACAAGGTGGCGAATCCTTTAAACAGTCATGGGGTGATAATTTATCTCAAAATCTATCTAAGTCTGCACAAGAGCTTGTTTCTGCCACTAATGCATATACAACAATGGATCAATTGCAAAACTCTATGGGCTCGATGACAAATAGCGACTTTAAAACATTGGGTGGCGAAGTCGCTCGCTCGCCAGAAGCAATGGATTACCTCAACCAACATTATCAAAATGCACCGGACTCAGTTCGAAAAGAAGCGGCAAATCTCGAACAAAGATATCGTGGTTATGGCATGGACCCAGGTGTAGCTAAAGCGGCAGCTAGACTGACAGCTATGACAAATACCAACAACTATCAGCCAGGGCAACAAGTTGGAGGCTTCCAAGCTGCTGTTAGTGCAATCAACTTAGCTACCGGGAGAAATAGCGGATTTGAAAGCGACCCTCTACAGTACAGCGGCCTCACTCCTCCGACTGTGCCAGAGAATTTAGGGCAGACAGTTGGCAGCAACGTTGGAAGCGGTCCTGTTTTACCTTCCAATTTTAGGGAGAACACAATCAGTACGTCTGGCACAGCTCCGGTAACAGAAACGCCACCAACACCTCCTGTTACTCCGGTAACTGGCGAACATGATGCAAACCTCCAACAATTAGGCAATCTTGCAAATCAGACTAACCGAGCTGTTTCTAGCCCAGAAGAGCAAAAAGCAAGAAATAATATGCTCAATGCTTTGCCGGATATGTCATGGAGCGCTTCCACTTGGGGGGCAGTAGACAATACTGGAGACTGGTTAGCTCGAAGAGCTGAGCAAGTTGGTGGTGCAGCAGTAGCTGGTGGACAGGCGACAGCGAGCGATTTTTCAAATGCAATGGATCAGTTGCGAACCATGACACCAGAACAAAGGGACCAGTTTATCGAAGCGACTCAACGTGGTGACGACTATATATCCGAAGAGTACGGCTTTGGCGGAGAAATGGCAGTTGCAGCGGCAAAATTAGGTCGTAATGTTGTTGGCGCAGCAGCTAGCGGTTACAACGCAGCCAAAGAGTGGTTAACGGGAGAGTCGGATCTATCAGAAGCAGCGAAAGGAATGAGCTTAGAACAACGAGGGGCATTCTACGCAGCAGCGGCAGCGTCGGCAGCGGAAGCTGGCGGTAGTGCAGCAGCTAATTTCATGGAACAATATGGAGATGAATTCAAGCAAACTATGGCTGAGCTCGGGACATCGAGATACGGTTTAACAAACGAACAAGCGGCTGTTTATGCTGAATCTTTTGATACTAACCAAGATAGAATGAGTCAAGCTGTTAACAACTTAAAAATGCAGTATGCTGAAACTGATGCTAATGGTTCAGTAATGATGAATGAAGATGGCAGCCCTGTTTTATCTCAACAAAACCAAGAGTTTACAGACCAACTTGTGAATGTTTTACAAAATGCAGGTGACGCTGGAGATAGATCAGGAAGTTATCTTACTGCCGTTCGTGGCTACAACATTGCAAATCAGCAATTCGATTAATTCTTCCCTTTCACCCGAATCCAAAAGGAGCACCAAGTGCTCCTTTTTATTTAGAAGGTATTAAAAGGATTACCATTTGAATCTACATCCATACCTTTGTGGCCCATCATTGGCAAACCTGTAGCGGGATTGTGTCGTTTTTTCTTTGCGCATCTCCCAGTTCCTATTTTATTAACACCACCAGAATAAACAGCGCGCATCCCAACGAAAAGAATAAAAGCCATCATTGCTACCAATGCTACTTGCCACTGTATGTATGCGACAGCAGACCAGAAAACAATCGCTGCAAATGGACTTTTATGAACCAATAACACAAACCCCAACGTCCAGTACATTACAGGAACAGACATCAAAGCCCATCCCCAAGCAGTATCCGCTGCCATAACAAACCCCAGCAGCAACAGAAACAAACCGATAATATTAATGACATGCTTCATGCTCTTACCCTCAACGAATTTCATAATACCAATATAACACAGAATCAAATAATGCAACCATGAATCCGTCTTCTACTACTCACTTTCACATGTGAAAGTGCCTATAGCGCCATCTTCATATAGAAAAATATGAAAAATGTGACTTTCACTCAGCAAAAATGTGATGAATACGCTAAATATAATAAAGAACCATTTGTGAAATCAGTTGATTAGAATTTTATTAGTGGTTAAAATGCACCCTATTCGGTCAAATGTAATGGTTGCAATTGCATCTGATCCCATCTGCAAGTCAGAGTATTAATAAGAATCACCCTTAGGGTTAGTTGTGAATTTATTAGAAACCAGCGCCCGCTCGGTTCCTAAACCTTATTTAGCTTACTACACACACGTAGAGTACATTCCTTTTTGGTACTCTGCCTCTTCGTACCACTCCCCCGAATGGTACGCCTATAGCCCATGACTCCAACCCAACTGGGCATAAAATTCTAGCAGGTCAAAAGCACCTGCATAAAAATTAAACTTCAAATTTCAATTCGCTTACTGCAAAAAACGCTACCACGCAAGATAAAACTATTTTTAAAGTTTTTTTCTGTTGACAGGCTCACTTTATGATCCTATAAATAAGGTCATAATACGTCAAGAAATGTCAACAAACGACAAGAAAGCAACTTTAAAAAGAGTTTGGTAATAGAGAGACAAAGGATGTATTTGAATAGCGAAATTCCCCAAAACGAAGAACAGAAACGCAGTTGGATAAAGTATCAATTAAAGATACAAGGGAAATCCCTGGCATCCCTGGCAAGGGAGCACAAAACATCTCGACAAGTACTTTCTAACACTTTGTACGAACCGTCCCCGCGCTGGGAGTACGTTATCGCACAAGCGTTAAACAAAAAGCCTACTGAGATATGGCCGGAAAGATACGAAGACGGATTACCAAAAGAAAAATTGAAAGTTTAAGGGATCACCCCGAAGGACTGGCTAGGAAAATAAGGGTTTTCATATATGGCAAGGGTCAAGAAGTTTATAGCAATTACGTTGCTCGGGATGTCTAGCGTAGCAAACGCGATTGACTTAACTGGTACAGTATTCGAAAAGGCAGCAATAAAACACGGTGTAGAAGCGAAGCTTTTGTACTCTGTTGCGTTGGCTGAGTCAGCTACAGGTCGAGGTGATGGAAACATTAGCCCTTGGCCTTGGGCATTAAGGACACTCAAAGGTGGTCCTCATTACGAGACCTCTCTCGAATCAGCCAAGTTAAAACTCGATGCACTTCTCGCTCAGCACGGAAGAAATGTTGACGTAGGTATGATGCAAATCAATCTACGTTGGCATGGAGATAAAGTAAGTTCTCCAGATGAGCTCTTGGACCCTGCTAAAAACGTTGACGTCGGAGCTGGTTACTTAGCCCAGTGCATTTCGTCCGCTCCTGGAGATTTGGAGCTAGGCATCGGTCGTTATTACACCTGGTCTGATGAAGCTAGAGCAAGAAATTACGGCAGTCGAATCCTTGCCATTTATAGAAACTTGGATACTGAGGGCATTTAGGATGGACTACTCATGTTCTTACAATATGAATATTGCCTCTCTTAGTGAATCCCAGGCTGATAGAAATGTTTACGAATTTGATCTGTCTTTATGGACATTGTTGAAGCACCTAGCAGAAATCCACCCACGAGAAGTCTCGGAGCAATTTTCTCTTCCACTGGAAACAGTGGAAGCACTTGCGGATGCTACAAAGCATCAATTAGAGCTCTTATCATCAGGTGTGATCCTTTCTTTTAAGCTTTCCTCGCCAGAAAAAATCTATATCTCACACTTGGAGCAATCCTTCGATCAAATTTGTTTGACGCCTTCTTCTGACTCTGGATTTGGGGCTGCATATTGGCTGCTTATGGGAAAAGTGTCACAGCAAGACATTAATATTGCAGCGCAAACTTTCGGGGTATCAGTCAACCTTACAAAAATCGTATCTCAAGCCTCTGATAATCAACTAAGAAACTTAGCATGTAGCCAGGACATGCCATTTTCGATCAGGTTTTCACCTGAGCTGGTGAGAGAAATTCTGGACAGTGACGAACAAAGGGTTACACACCTTATTTTAAAGAAGCATCAACAATCTATAACTACAACGGGAGGCGGCAATGAGTTGTAATTCAAACTCTTTGGCCCGATGGATATCGGCTAGGAACATGGCTTTGGCTGGATACATTACCAAGATCATCATGGTAGAAACAGGGCTTACCTACAAGCAAGTACGTAGAATGTACAAAGAGCTAGAAGATGAAGGTCTTGAAATTTGCAGGAAGAGTAGAACTGCGCGTGGAGGTGCAACTTTGATTCATAGCCATACATCAAAGATTGAAGCGTCTCTATTGATGCAGCTTTATTACAATATAGCTGGCGAAGCGGCCCTTCGTTCAATAAACATTGATGCACTCCATGTGGCTTACCAAATGTATTGCGCTATTAGAAATGAGACGCCTGGAATGAAAGGAACTCGTTGGCAGATGCTCGACATCACCGATGCGTGGTGTTTAGCCCAAGAGCTGCGTTCTGGTGAAGCTATGATAGAAACTTGTCATAGCTGCAAGTGCAACTACTTCACATCAGTTAATCAAAGAACAAGTGTGGATTGCCCTTTCTGTAAAAACCAAGCATGTAGCGGAAAAAATGAAGAAGAATCGCTCACCCATGAAAGCAACTATTCTTATGCTTGATTTGCTCATTGATTAAAAAAGGGGTGATTTCTCACCCCTTTTCTATTGGAACAACGCTCTATTTACAATCTGCGTCATACACTTTGCAGCAATTTACCTTTCAACCCATTCCTAGCTTTGTCTAACTTATTATTTTTCTCTTCAACCTGCTCTTCAAGTGGAGAGCTAGAGTGTTGGACTGTAGTCATTGCCCCACCTCTAAGAGCATACATACCTAACATAGCTAAACATCTAAGACGGTCACAACGTTCCTTATGATGCATTTGAGATAGCTCTTGATAAAGCTCGGGAAATGCCTGCTCTGAGACTTTGAAATTACTAATTTTCCCATCCCAATCACTACTAGCCATATGTCCCCCTTAACTAGCCGCAGAACCAAAAACCACGAGCATTCGATGCCACTGCGTTGGAAGGAACCACAACCTTTGAATGAGGGAACAGTTCTTTTGCAGCTTCTTTGTAAGCCGAAGCTCCTCCACCAGCAAGCAACACAGCATCAGCAGCCATACCTTCTTCACGCATAGACTTCTTCATAGGCGTTAATGCATTTGGAGCAACCTTAGACGCAGCCTTATCGAAGTACTCACCAAGAGGAACTTTCGAACCGTGTAGAAGCAATTCTTTCTTATTCGAGCGGATAGCTTTTTCGATTTTTTCTAATCCAGGTCCCGTACCATAGTCCTCTTGTATTAGTCTATTTAGTTCCTGTAGAAGCATAGACATTGCTTTCAGAGACGTACCAGAAGATTGATAACGTACCTCCCCCTCTTCGAGAGCGACCCAATCAACACTAAAAAACCCAGGGTCAATAACAACTGTTCGACCTTCATTTATGATTTCTAACAGTTCCTCATCATCGCAAGAACTAACCACATCCATATACGCTCCGGCAGGCTGAGGCACGACTACAACTGATTTCACCAGCACCTTTCTTTTAGGTGAAATTTGATGCTCACCAGTAAGACGTTCAACAAGTGCATCTCTCTTAGACTTATCCATAAACTGATCAACAGGAAGACCAGTTACAAGAACATCAATCTCTGAACGTCCGCTCAAAAGTAAGCCAGCTAAAAATAAAGCCTTATACGATTTGGTTGAGGGATAATCACCATGTAGCTCTCTTTCCCAACCCTGCAATCGATCTGGCTCTACCCCAGCGACCCATTTTTCTCCGTCTATGTCCACCAGGATACAATTAGACGCGCCTCCCATTAACTGCTGAGGCATAAGCTCTGCTGGCCCAGCGCCTACAGGCAGAACTTCAACCTTAGGCTCTTCCCCCTTCTCTCCGTATGCAAGTTTTAAGTTTGAGTATCCAATATCTAGACCAAGAACAAACATGCCCCACTCCTATTAAATCAAAAAGTAATCACAAGATGGCTTTTAGATGCAATTCAGCCGATGAGAGACAATTTACATCACGACATTTACCAAGACCGCCTCCACAATTGCCCAAAAGGGGCGTTTAGATTGCTTTTCGATTAAAAAACCAAAAAAAGCAACAATCGAAGCATTTGCTCAAGACTCTTTAATAACTTCGCTGGTGTATAGTGAAATATTTATGAGTAAAAATCCTATATCTATCTGGATAAAACCGATACATAATCATAAAGAGTGCAATATCTAGGATATTGGTAACAAATTATCCAGATAGATAGAGCGTTGACAAAATTAATTCACGAGCTATCGTAAGAGAGTACCTATCTATCTGGATAAAAGAGTTAAATCCTCCAGATAGATAGGTATTTGGATAGGAATTGGTTAGGAATTTTGCTATTAGCCACGCTAAAGCCAGCTCAGGAGCCTAAGAAATGAGTACGGATAAAACCAGTAAGAAGGCAAATATAGACTGGGATCTTTTGTTAGATCCCAAAAATGAGGATGAAAGATCTGAACTGTACCTTGATGACATTGAAGCAATATCAAGAGACTTTGTTCTAGAGATACAAACCGCACTAGAGCAAGAGATGAAAGTTCTTATCGTTGAAGCAAAGAAAAGAGCAGACGTACATTGGGCATCAAACAGAATAGCCAGAGAAGAAGAGGACGAAAATAATCAATGGCGATTCGGAACTAGGGCAAGAATGAATGGAAGAAGCCTATCTGCCGAATGGTTTTTAAACCGTTTCAAGCCAGATCCAAAGGGGGGTAAATCCCAAGTGTATTCAACATACCTCAAGAAAGGGACAGGCAATCAATACGACTTGTCAGCATTCAAAAAAGCCACTGACGATGAGTTCAAGTCCATAAAAATGACCGAAGAATACTACGCAGTGCTAAGACAACGCTCAAATGTACTAATGAAGATCCGTAGGCTTCTGAATGACTACGAAAAACTTATTGATAAGCGAAAGGTTGAACTATAAGAACAATGAACCAAGGAGACCAACATGAATTCTGTATCAGCCACTGAAATGGCAAAATTAGGCAAATGTGAAAAAATGATCAAACGATCACGAGTGAGTGAAAGGATCAGCGAGAGAGCACCTAGAAAGCTCTCTAACGCTTTTAACGGAACCAGTGATACATTGCGAGGTGAATTTGCTCACTTCTCCTATGAGAGTGCCACACAGCGCTTTATGACAGACAAACAAGTTAAATGCCGTCGTGTGCTGCAACTATGTTTAAGCGGTGCGTTCGCTATGGGATTGCTATCACTAGTAGCTTTATACGCAAGTTAAGCAAGGGTAATTTGCACTCACAAGACACAGAGGAATTGGTGTTAGTACAAAACTTATCCACTTTTTCTGTGGATAAAAACATCATTTGTCACCTCACAACAAACCTTACTGATACACAGAATTTGCACGTTGTTAAGAGCCGCATTGAGACACAGCAAAGGCTTTAATGTCAGAGTCGAAATAATGACTTACAGCCTATCAGCTTGCCTCCATTAGGTGATCACCACCAAACACAACGCTGCCCTCTACAAATCACCAATCGGATACCAAACATGATTGCCAGGTAAAATTCGAACGAGAGCCTTAACAATGACGCACCAGAACATAGCGTGATAAAACGCAAATGACGCACCAGAACACACCAATCCAATTAACATACAAACCCGATCAGTTAACCGATCACACCTTATGTCTATGAATCAGTATCAAACCTACCCCAAAACCAAATTAGGGAGCTCTACCAATTAGCAACCTAAATACTCCAACAGTGCAGGTCCTAGAATAAACGAAACTACTTGCTGGTCTTGCGTTAATCCAGAAAATCAATGTGTATACTTGCCTTGCGGCCAGTTCAGAAGTCCGATTCTCAAGCATTGCGAGCTTTATTACCTTTGCAAACGTGGTATCCAGCTCACTATCGCCATACGATGAACGTCATAAAAAATCATGCAGATATGAATGTCTTGAAGATACCGAAGGCTTTATGTAATGCTTGGTACTACCTAGTTGTGTTTCCTTCGGTCCATAGGAACTGCTTTGGTGAAAGCAAAGAAGATAAATAGCACTAGAGGCTAATCAATGAATTAGAACCCGGTTTGGTGATGTTTCCGAGCACCGAAATAACATCACACATCGAATCAAGACCGGATAGACAACTCAGAACCATTACTCGCCATAACCTCCACAATACCAAACAGAGCTAACGAAAGAACAAACACTCCAGCAAGCAGTAACATAAAGTACCCTATCTCTTTGACTGCGAACTTGAGAGCTGACAACAGAGAGACCTGTTTGCCGGAAATCTTTGAGTAACCCCACTGAAATGCCAGGAACGAAGCTAGGCCGCAAAACGCAACTATACCTGCAACAACCAGAGGTTGTTCTATCAAAACATCCTTATTCAGAAAGCCTTTTGAAATCGCTACTGAGAACAATCTACCAATCAAAAACCCAGCCCCCACAGCCACTCCACTGCGAATTAAGACGACCTTAAAAGACTGGGAATAACTTAACGTTGTTCCGTTAGTACGCCGAGAAGTGTATTGCACCACCAGCGTGGATATAGCTAATCCAAAGAAAGTAATAACGACAAATTCCATACAAGGCTCTCCAAGCCAATTCTGAGCGTCCAATAAAAAGCATAGGACACTGATTTTCTTTAATCGACCGTACTGACATTTACTTTAACCAGCCGTGAATTAGTGTATTGCATCATCTTTATAAGGTCATATAATGAGCTTAAAAGGCAAGCCGAAAACGGACTTGGCTGTTCAACGTGAGATATCGAAAAGCAACCCAAAGACAACATTTAGATTGAATGATGGGTATGCATAAAAATAGATTGAATGCCGTCAAGAAAAGCAAAGTGCCTTTAAGGTAGTGTTTTGATAGATAAGGTAAAGTTGCATTGTTCACTAAAGGAACACAAAAGCAACCTAAAAACAACTTAGGAGTTAGGTAATGATAAATGGAAAACTAATAGGTTTAGGCGTGTCAATAATGTCGGTAATAATGACTGGTTGTGCGTCAACCTCCCAACCAGTGTCATACGATGAATCACACAGTCGTGCATATAACATCGCGCAGGCTGGTGGATTGTACGATGTAAGTGACAAATACGTCCCAAGAGAGAATTACGAGTCTTTGCAATTTGCAGGCAGCGCTGCGACAAACTCTCTTTTGTTTACCTCCTCCTTCGGCGCGAACCTAGATTTAACATCAGGGTTAGGATTGGGGCTTGTCACCTCTCTTTTAGAGCAGCCCGACACAGCATCCAGAAACAGCGTAATTGCATGGATGCCAAAGTCCGAAGCGTCATCCACCAAAAATGCTCAAGAAAAACTTTTGTTTGAAATGAAAACGGCCATTGAGTCAACGCTAGAAGAAATGGGATTAGAGTATGAAGCAACAAATGGCAATTCCGAACGCAAAGTAGAGTTCTACTTTCACAGTGAAGAATACGGTTGCCCCATATACAAACCAGGCATGACAAATGTAGATCTCTGCTACATAGCAACCGAAGTCTTTGAGCCCCGCGAAGCAAAGGCCCCTAGCTTTGTCGGAGTCGATGAAATTGATTCGTATGCTTTTGAATCAAACCACAGTGTTTACTACAACCGATTCCGAGTTACTCCCGGTAAAGGTAGCCATGTCCCAAGCGACAAAATATATTCACTTGTAAGCGGAAAACTTCCCTCTTGGGCTTATGTTTACGTAGCATCTGGGAACATACAGGTAGGTGAATCTAAAGTTAAAACGCCTTATATACTCGACAATGGAGAACCTCTATTGTTCATACACCCAGAGAACTAATTAGCTCTCCCCAAGCATTTTGCTTAGGGAGATTGCCTTTTTCAGGAGGTAGACATGCAGCAGCAGAAAGAACAAATTACACGCTCAACAATTTCATATAGAAACAAAAGAGCTAAAGAACAAATCCAGCACATACTCCAACTTGCCGAAAGGATTACCTCTGACGTCGAAAAGGAAAAACGAGAGTCCATGCATTTGTGTTTATGTTGCTATTACGCTCGTTCTCAACGAATAGGAGGAGCTGCGATAACATCAAAACCTTGTGGTGTTTGCGAAGAAACAATGCAGTTCGGCTCAACTGCTACTGATGCAGTCTGCGACAGCTGTGCAAAGGAACAGGGGTTATGTAAACAGTGCGGAGCAGACATTGAATTGGCGGAAAGAAGAAAGCCGTACCCTTTTGAGAATGAGATAAATAAAAAGGAAATTTCAAATGATCAATGAGGAATGGTTTTCTGAGTTAGAAACAGTTCTGTTTGTGTTGGAGGACTGTCAGGTTGACTGTGATGGAATGACTTATCTAGTAAGCCATCTTCTGAAACAAGCCAACGTTGAACACTGTTGCATGTTCGGCTATGTAACAGAAAAGTCGTCTGGAGACGTAGTAACCCCTCATTGCTGGATTACATTGCCAGGAGACTACATCGTTGATCTCAGACTTAGAATGTGGCTTGGGGATTTCGATCATATTCCCCACGGCGTATTTAAATCAAACTGCACACCAGATATCGTCTACGAAGGAAAAGGGCTAAGAGACTCAAATTTGGATGTAGACACCTTAGATATGATGTCTGACGGTAGACTTTCACATGTGAAAGTCCCCTCTTTGCTTCACTAGTGCTCCACCAGCTGCAATAGCCCCTTCTACACGGGGCTCTTCCCTGCCCTAAAAGTCTTTCACGCTACCCATTCCCTCATACCGAACCTAAATGCTTAGTACTTTCTAAGTGGCTACGTGACAAATATTTAAAGAACTATATAATGATACTATAAAGTAATCGAGAGTATCTTATGAATATAGTCTTGTTGTTAGTTTCACTGATTGTCGCTCCATTTCTAATTGCCAAAGTAGACCTATGGCGGAAAAAGCATTTGCATGAGGTGCTCAGCTGGTGGAGTGAAGAAAACATGCCAAAAGAGTTAAGAAACGCAACTCTGTTTCTTTGTGAAGAAGATGTGGCAACAACACTACCTGTACCTCTGCATGGAAGAGTCGATCAAGTTTTTTTATCAAAAAAGAAAGTCCTTATCCCTCTGGATACCAAGTTAAGGAAAGATAACAGGATCTTTGAATCGGATGTAATCCAGCTATCTGTATACCGAGTGATTCTTAAAAATCAATACAACTTAGAGGTATCCGATTACGGGTACGTTAGAACGGTTGTCCCACAGCCCGACGGAAAGAACAAGATTCGTTACATCAGAACAAAGTTACTGAATGAAAAAAAAGTCGTCTCTCTCTACTACAAATATCAGGCTATTAGGCAAGGACTAATAAAGACGTCCTGTTCGTGTGAGGGATTGTTTCATTGAGTTCTCAGTTGCCCTTATTGGGCATGTTGCCGTGAGAAGCTTTTGCTGTTTATCCGTTACTCTCATGGCAAAGGAGGGCTTATGCCATTAACAAGAATCAATAAAGCAATGATGTTGCTGATATCTATCGGCGGAGTAATTGCTGGTCTTGCAGGTAAACCTATCGTCGCCTGTACAGCATTAGGGGTAGTTCTTTGGCTTGCGGCCAAGAATGGAGGCTCAAACTCCATCATAGAAATCCGCAAAAAAGCAGCCAAATCAGCGTTCGACAATATGGATCTTGTCATTGATAACAAACGCTGGCTCGGGAAGGATGCAACGGTTGTTAAGGTTTCAAACATCACTGCGGCCAACGAGATAAAAGTGCCTTGGAACCTACAAATTCTTGCTAAATCGGTCAGAGGCACTTGGTTCACTGTAGATATGAGTGTGATTGGGAAAGACCAAATCCTAATCATGGCAATTAATGAGATTGATGAAAGCACAGTCAAGCGTCTGTTAGCGAATGATCACGACTTATACCGTCAATACTTCGGTGAACCAGAGTTGGCGTAAGGAGCGAAATGTGGAAAGAACTCAAACACCAGAAAAAAGTGAAGAAAACCTTAGTAACAAGCCATTGAATCAAGCTGGCTATGCTCAATGCCTGTTTATCCTTATCCAATCAGTGCTTTTCCCTGAGCTTGGCGCTGGTGGAGCAATGATCGCTGCCTTATGTGCAATGATGCCTTGGATGGTTATGTACGCTAAAAAAATGCCAGCACGAGTATTCGGTATGGTCATGGCATCTCTACTGCTAACCCCCTTCTATTCAATGCTATGCCTATTTGTCTTGAAGGTCATTGGAGTTGGAGTGTAGTGCGCATGGATCTATTGGCCCCATTCCTAATATCCGACTTGGAGAGACATGGCGCGAGTCAAGAGCTTATTCGTAATGCACAAAGCTTAAAACACTCGGCTTTCCGTTATAAACAAAAAGATATTGAAGAGCTGTCCAGAAAGCTTGGTATAGAAAGCCAGGAATTGATGGATGGGCATGTTCAATATATGACTTCAAGATTCACGAGGAAAATGAGCGGCATCATTTCATCATACCTAATGAAAGATACCGGACATTTCGCTATTCAATGTACAGAGCTTTGCCGAGAAGCAGAAGCACTTAGCCTTAAACGCAACCGCGAAGGAAAGCTGGTTCCGTATAGTGCAGCAAATGCTGTGGCTGTTGATCGAATGCTTGATGTCGTCATAGCCAGGGCAACGGAGCTTAAAAATAGAATAGCGGATGAGTTCTTCAACGCAGAAACTAGCTCTGTCTTCATAGAACAAAGAGAAGCTGGCACATTTTGCCCAGAAAAAAAGACTAAAAAACGTAAAGCAAGGCGAAGAAAGAGTTCACCTATTTACGTCAAAGGAAAGCCCTACGCTAGTTTAACCGAACTGGCCCAACAAACTGGTAAAGCAGAAAGGACTCTCTATTCAAGGATTAGGGATAAAGGGCTATTAAAAGCCTACCAAACCAACACTATGACAGATGAGAACTGGAACTCAGTCTTATCTGAACCACCAGCTCCAAACAAGGGCCCAAAGGCGGCCAACAAACCTATCACCTATAAAGGTGATTCCTACCCCACGTTAAACCATCTGGCCGAAGCCGCTAACTTAACGTACTCGGCTCTCTACCAGAGACTTCGACATCGAGAATTATTGGAAAAGGCACGATGTAACGAGCTTTCAGATATGGACTGGGAAAAGGTACTCAACGCTATTCCCCCTAATCGAAAAGCCGATGTTGAAATTGTGATAAATGGCAAGGGATACCCTTCCGTTGCGGCAGTCGCTACTAATTTCGGGTTAGCGGAATCCACGTTATCAGAGAGGTTAAAACAAGCCGACAAACTTGAATTAGCGAAAGAGAACAAATTAACCGAGGAAGAATGGGAGCTGTTTCTGGTTCCACCTCACCCAGGTCGAAAACAAACCACAACTAAGGAATAAACATGAGTGAAAACAATAAACCAGAAGCATGGGAAAAAGACATGATTAAAGATCTGGTCTTTACCCTCCATAAGGAACAGGTAAAAGACAGAAGATGGCGAAGAGGGATTCAGTTGATTCGCTCCCTTGGCTTTGTCCTTATGATAGTTGCATTTCTAACCGTAGCTTCAAATCCAGGAGGACTACCTTGGCAGACATCCAAAGCTGACACTCCACATGTTGCATTCATTAATATCAAAGGAGAAATCGCTGCGGGTTCACTTGCAGATGAAGATCATCTAATACCTTCCATTCAGGCTGCTTTCAAAAATCCCCATGCAAAAGCTGTCGTTCTACGAATAAACAGTCCTGGTGGAAGCCCTGTGCAAGCAGGTCGAATATACGAAGAGATTCAAGCTCAAAAAGCAGAATACCCAGAAAAACAAGTTATCGCTGTAATTGATGATATCGGTGCATCTGGTGGCTATTACATCGCCGTGGCCGCAGACAAAATTTATGCGGACAAAGCAAGTATGGTTGGCTCTATTGGTGTCATCAGTTCTGGCTTCGGATTTACCGGGCTCATGGAAAAATTGGGTATTGAAAGACGAGCTATAACATCTGGTGAAAACAAAGCTTTGTTAGACCCATTCTCCCCTCTTTCAGAAGAGATAACTAGCTTCTGGAAGGAAGTGCTATCGAAAACCCACCAGCAGTTCATCGAGCGAGTAAAAGAGAGCCGTGGTGAACGACTCAAAGCCGATCCAAAAGTGTTCTCTGGATTGATCTGGAATGGAGAGCAAGCACTTGAGATTGGGTTAATTGATGGTTTAGGAAGCCTACACTCTATTTCTCGCAATGTTATAGAAGAAACAAACCTCGTTGATTACTCACCAAGTGAAGACATCGTTAAGCGCTTAACACAACGCGCAAAAATGGAAGCTTCAACCCTGATTCATGAATTGGCAACTGTAAAAGTTTACTAAGGGCAAAATGTAATGTCAGAACAAACCACACCACAACAACAAAAATCATTCAGTCCAATGCAGAAAAAGCTACTGGCCGTTGGTGCTGCTATGACCCTAATTTTGGGAGCGTCTGTCGCTACAGTGGGATATCAAATTTACCAGACCAAAGAGTTGCTCATTCAAGAGCGCGATTCTCTCCAGTCGAAGATTACTCAACTAGAAAGTGACTATCGCTTTAAATCAGAAGAGCGCTTTAACAATGCAGTTCAAAAAGCACTGGAACATTTCGTTCAACAGAAACGCGAACAGGATATTCAGGCTAAATACGCAAAATACGAATCAGCTCCCGAACAAGTGCCTGACGATAAACGCATATATGGAAACCTGAACGCTCGATTCACGCTGGTGGAATTTTCTGACCTGGAGTGTCCGTTCTGCAAAAAATTCCACGACACACCAAAAGAAGTGGTGGATGCAAGTAACGGGAATATCAACTGGCAATGGAAACATCTGCCATTGAGTTTTCATAACCCAGCGGCTGAAAAAGAAGCGTTAGCAGCGGAATGTGTTGCTGAACAAAAAGGCAACCGTGGATTCTGGGTGTTCTTAGACGAAGTATTTGCCAAATCACAAGGCAATGGTGGTGGAGTACCTAATTTGGCAGAAGTTATTGAGAGTGTTGGTGCCGATGCTTCCCTGGTTCGAGAGTGTTTAGCTTCTGGCCGTTACGACCTGAAAATAGCAGCAGATGTGAAGCAAGCTACTGAAAATGGCATTTCAGGTACACCAGCGACTTTCATCGTAGATAACCAAACTGGGAAAACTCAGCTTATTCGTGGGGCACAGCCATCACAAGCTATCGCGGCCATCATCCGAAAAATGATGATTGAATCCGAAAACAACTAACAACAGAGGATGTAATTGATGTTAAGAAGAACAGCTTTAGCAGCTGCTCTACTATCAGTGTTGGCAGGATGTGGTGGTTCCAGTGGAGGCACTGGAACTACTTCCAATGGCAATGGTAGTGAAAGCAATAACCAAGACAACTCAACAGAAACAACAACGGTCGATAAGCGAGAATGGCAAAAAGAAGTGTTACTAAGTTCTCCAACAAGAGATGCAACACTTCCTGTCATCCAGCTACAAAACGAAAATGGTTCGGCTGTTCTATACAGTGCTTGGGTCGAAGAAGCCAACAATGGCAAACCGGATGAGCTATATGCTTCTGTAGCCCCTATTGAAGACTATGCGAATGGCAATGTACCTAACAAAGTCAAGATAAGTGCCGATATTGGTGAAATACTAAGATCAGACTGGCAACCATTCATTGTCGATGAAAACCACTACAAGAGCTCTGTTCAAATGAGCCTTTCAAATCATGGTAATGCCTATATTACATGGGTACAGAGAGACAATAGTAACAACCAGAAACTGAACGTTTCCTATTACGACGCAACAACACAAGAATGGTCCCCACCATTAGAAGTTGATCATGTACTTATGACTGACGCGGCAGCTACGAATGAGGAAAGTCGAGTAAAAATCACCGACAACACTCTCTTCACTGACCCGTCAGGACAAAGCATCGTTATCTGGCAAACTCCGATTTTTGGCTCCGATACAAATGCATTGGAAATAGCCTGGTTAAGCAACGACGGCACAAAAGCCAATATCATTGCAACGACAGAACTTTCGAGAAATATAAAAACAAACAGTGACGGTGAAGTTAAAAGTGCTATCTCGATACATTCAGTAGAAACTTCTCCTGGCGTACTTGAAATCCTAAGTATCGAAAAGGGCGCTGATGATGAAAATGATGTCCTAGCCAAACATACCGTCAAACTTGGTCCCTTCAATACGCCTGTAGTGGAACGCAGCGTTATTGATGATGATGGAGTCAAGAGTGGTTTAGCATCTATCAACACTAACCTTACTAGCTATGCGCTATGGTCTGAAAGCCGAGGGTCGGGTTCTTCTGACCTAATCGGCGTAACATGGCGTAGTGACAACAGTGGTTACTCTCCTATCTCAGGCATTCCCAATATAAGTGCCGATGCAGGGCAAGCTAGCTTAACCAATACCAATGGCGATGTTCATGCTGTATGGCGTCAACGCGACAATGTTGTTGGCAATACCATCAGAACAGAGAAGCTAATGTTTGCCACATTAGAACAATCCATAGCAAGTAACGTCACAGAGCTCAATTCAAACGGTGCTATATATCCACGTTTGTTTTCTGGAAATGACGACAAGTTATATACAACTTGGAATGGCGAGTACTTCCATATCAAAGAGGCATACATCGAATCTGGAGATATCCATTGGCAAGAAACATATCGTCCATCCTGTGACCCAACAACAGCGATTGATGACCTCTTGTGTGGTCTAGGTGTGCGGGAACGGTACAGCGCGATGGTCGATGGAGATTATGGTGCAATGTCATGGCTGAAAGATGTAAATGGCACAAAGTCAGTATTTATCTCTATCAGCACAAATTGACTTTCACATGTGAAAGCGGCCCCAGCAATTGGGGCCTTTTTGATTGGAGACTACTAAGTCCCCATCCAAAAAGGGCTTCTGGTTCAACGATGACAGTATCCGTCACAGCTATGGATCGGAATTAAATGAAAAAACAACCTAAAAACAACTTTCACATGTGAAAGTGGAATAGGTAAGGAGTGAAAATGAAACCACAAATGATGATAAAAATGGCAGCAGCCTACATGATGGCATCAGCTGTAATTTGGAGTGCTGGAGTATGGTTACTAGAACTACCCTCGCCTCTTGGTACTCAAACATGGACGACGTGGTTGGGAGGTCCAATTTTAGTTCTAGTATGCGCATCTTTCATTTCGTACTTGCTTGTAACCTATCACTCAACTGGATTGCTCTTCACTAAAATCTGGATGCTGTGCAATGTCTGCTTGTCTGGGTACAGCCTATTCATGACGTTCAATGATCTAATGCTGGCTGGTGGATGTTTAGCGATTCTCTTAGGGTCTCTTTGGTTCTTGAAGGAACTGGAGCGACCAGAAATGAAAGGGGCCTATACCGCTATTTCGGCATTACACAAACAAATGTGGAATGCTCTATCAGGACAACAGTAAGGAATTAATCATGCTTAAAAAAATTCTAGCTACCACCCTTCTCTACTTCGTTTTTAATGCACCAATTATGGCTGAAACCTTTTATGGGAAGGTGGTACGAGTCAGCGATGGTGACACTATAAAAGTCCTCACAGATGCCTCATGCACTGGCACCTATCAGTGTACCGATGGTAAAAAAGAACACCGTATTAGACTTGCAGAAATCGACACACCCGAGTCGAAACAACCCTGGGGAAAGAAAGCAAAACAAGCCCTTCTTTCTATAGTGGGTGGGAAAGTCGTTCGTGTAGAACAAACCGACGTTGATCGTTATGGCCGCATTGTTGGTCATATTTACGTCGATGATTTGTGGGTAAACGGACAACTGGTAAAAACGGGTAACGCATGGGTATACAGGCGGTATGCAAAAAGCACTGAACTGTTCTCTTACGAGCAAGAGGCAAAACAGAATGGGGTAGGCTTATGGGCATTGCCGGAAGCAGAAAGAATGCCACCTTGGGAATGGAGACGTAAAAAGTGAAACTATCCATTAACAACCAACTGGGTAGGGATGTAAGCACATTGGCTTTGAATGTATTTGGTATTTTTGTCTATATCAGCCTGATCCGGATATACCTCCACCAGCTGACGCTTCCAGAGCCACTACTTTTTGCTCTTATGTTCTCCCTTGTATTCAATATCTACTATGAGTTTAAAGCGGGGATATCCCGCTTAACCCATGTAAGAATACTGTGTACCATCATTATCTTTTGTGTTGCGGCATTCCTTGCCCAAGAGATTAGAGGTGTCTATCTAACAACTATGGCCGAACTTATAAACTACGAGAACGCAGAAGAACTCATAGGGCAAGAGTACTTAAAAGCTGCTCAAAATAGAGTTGTTGGTTACGGTGGGTGTTTTGCAGTTGGTTTGGTAACGGCGAGAATGTTGCTCTACAAAATCTTAGTTAACGTGGCAAGTAGAGTTTTGGTATTGCCTAACTATCGCGGTAACGTTTGTCCAATGTGCCAGCAACCGACACAAATCCACTAAATCCTCAGCCGACTTTCACATGTGAAAGTCGGTACTTCATCATATCACCTGACGATAGAAGCCCTTTCTCCACAAAGCATTTCATCAAAGACATACTCAAAAAAAATCGCTCTCGCTCACTAAGGATCAAAATGTTGGCGTTATGCATTTCACGATATGCAATTACCGTCATCATACTTGCTTCAAGCGGTTCTGCTTGGCCTATTACTGCTTTAATGTCTGGCAGGCTATCTAGATCCACGCCAGGCACAGCTTCGTGCAGTGTATTTAATTTAAACACTAATATTTACCCAATAAATAAGTTGCTTTCAAAGGTTCACGATAAGTAATAGTTAATATAGTAGATCTTATCAATGAACATAAAATGTTCTGTCAGAACATCGCAAGGATCTCATTATAGATAAAGAAGATCCAACTCGCACTTTCACATGTGAAAGTCTGTGGCATAAGTTGGCAGGAATCTCATATTTTACAAAACGTTACCCTAGCGAAGTCGCCATAAACTCAACAATTAATCACTTTAAAGAGCTCCCATTATCCAATTAGTTCAATTCCATCGAAGAGATATACCGACATCCCTACAGGATTTAGATGTTGCCATTTTATTTAAAGAACTATAAAATGATTCTATGAATTATTAATATTGGTCTGGAGCATAAATGAAACCAAACATGCAGGGGCAGCTGGAGCTTTTCCATGTGGAAGAAGCTTATGCACAAGCTGATGGTCCAATGACCAATGCCGAGCTATATGCGAAGGTAGCAAGTATAGCCGGGCTATCAGAGGCTGAAATCAATACTAAAGCCGAAATCGGCAAAGCCAAGGCACAACACAGCCCTATCAAAAGAAAAATTCGTTGGTTTCAGCAAACATTAAAGTCTATGAATATCATCCAAAAAGTGGACGGTGAGCGTGGCGTATGGAAGCTGGCAAACAAAAATAAAAAAGGGCTTCACGAAGCAATGGGCGAAGTAAAGCTTGTCGCATATTCAACAAATCTAGGCATCGCTATTTGGGGAAATAGCAAAAAGGTATTCACAGAGCTTGGAGAGCCAATCCACCTTTGTGTGACATCTCCTCCTTATCCTTTAAAAATCGAGCGCGGGTATGGAAATGTTAGTGAACAGGCATGGGTGGACTTTATCACCGAGTCTTTGGAACCAATTGTAGAAAACTTGGTGCCAGGGGGTTCTGTGGTACTCAACGTGAGTAACGACATTTTTGAAAGTAAACGCCCTTCACGTTCAACTTACCTTGAACGTATGGTCTTAGCTCTAAATGATCGATTAGGGCTTTCATTAATGGACCGTTGGCCCTGGATAAACACATCCAAGCCACCAGCTCCAACCCAATGGGCTTGCGTTAACCGTATGCAGCTTTGTTCCGCGTGGGAACCTGTTTACTGGTTTACGAACGACCCAGACCGAGTTCGCTCTGATAACCGAAGAGTTTTGGTAGAGCACACTGAGCAACATAAGAAATTACTCGAACAAGGGGGCGATAGTCGTATCGCTACTTACGGTGATGGTGCTTACCGATTAAGAGGGAATGCCTTTTCCAATAAAACGCAAGGCAAGATCCCTAAAAACATAATCCAACGAGGTCATCGCTGTGCTGATACATCAGCTGTAAGGAAGATAGCCAAGGAATTGGGTTTACCACCACACCCTGCAATGTTTCCTACAGACATTCCATCATTCGCTATTGAGTTCCTAACCAATGAAGATGAGCTGGTGGTTGATCTCTTTTCTGGTAGCAATAAAACCGGACTGGCAGCGGAGAGAGCGGGGCGACGTTGGGTTGCATGTGACTTAATTTTAGAGTACGTGCGAACACAAGCTGAGTTGTTTAGCTCGTTTGCTGGCTTTTGGATGAATCCTGCTTTGGCCTGTGTCGGTCGAAGTGTTAAATAAACTCGTGATTACTGGAGAGTACATTATGAACAAACCTTCAAATACACCAAGCACACTGGTTGTATCCATGCTTTGTATTTTAGTCCTAGCTCTGGAGTTTGCTGCTGTAACCCATTTTACTGGTTCTACTTCACCTTTAGATTGGGATCGCATCACGCTTATCACCGTTGCTTATTTAGCCGCAAGTACCATCTTAGGTGCCACATTTTGCTTGGTTAAAAGCAAGTTGCGTTTCAATACTCTGCAACATCAAAAAAATCTGGGATAGCAAGAATGCCAGGTCAATGCGATAAAGCAGGACTAAGCCGTTGGTGCAATAACCAGGATGTTCGACAGGTTCAGCTACGTAGCCAGGCTGCTGGTGTATTTGGTACGAACGAGTTCAAAGGGCCTGTCGTATATATGTGTAGTGAGTGTAGAAAGTCTAATAGAGGGTCTTTCAAGTTCTACACGCAACTCGAACCACAAGGAGCGAAATAGTGCAAAACCATAAAGAACAACTGTTCGAACTCATTAAGAACTCAGACAAGAAGTTTCTGGGAAACAGTTACCCTGAATACGGACAGATAGTAATCAGAGGGGCTGCTATGGGTGCGCCATATGATTTCGACCATGCTGTTGGTTATATCGTTCAAGTACGAGAGAAGCGTGGCGCATATGGCTCTGAACAATATCTTGTGCGTCATCCAAATGGAGAGCTACACACACATGAAAACCAATCCTTCTGGCTACTAAACGAAGAGCATCAAGAGCAAGCTTTAGCTTTATTTGCCCAAAAGCCAACAGAAGAGGGGGGCGATACTGTTTACACGGTAGCCGAAGGTTTTCCAGAATCCGGCTATATCATTCCTTTTAAAGAAGGTGCGCCAAAGAGCGAAAATCAGCATCTAACTATGGCAATTACTATCACGGAGAACAAATAGAATGGACCCTAAAAAGAAAGAGCTTGCGGAAATGTTCATTCAGAGTTGTATTGAGCAAGGCTTAACTATGGACGAGTCAGCTGAATTGTCAGCTCATATACTCATATCAGCTGTTAGTGCAAACGGGAAAAGTCATACGAGAATCGAGATTGCCAATCTCGGCTCAGTGGAAGTTGAATGCTAAGGGCTCTAGGAGGCAAGGATGGCTCCTAGAGAATGGCAAATCCATTGCCAGCGATATCAAAGTGTTTGTTCTTCATCACCAGACCAGAAGAAGGATTAACTATAAACCGTTGCTTTTTAATAGCAGGAGTATTTGGAACGCGCTTGATTGAAGCTGTGGCCGAAAAAACAACAAACGCCAAAAGAGCAACTACGGCAACCTGCCATGAAAAGTAAACTACGCCAGACCAAAAGACTACCACTACTACTGCATTTTTATGAACAAGCCTAAGCAGAGGCATCAACCAGAAAACAACCGCTACGCTGATTACAGCCAAACCCCATTGATTATCGTTAGTTTCAATCATAGCAACGCCAAGAAGAATCACTGCTAAAGCAACTAGGTTAAGTACGTGTCTCATTTTTCGTCTCCTTAATTGACTCTGGAAAGCTATCTCGGCATCACCGTCAAGCCCTCATTTAATTCAACTTACACTTCCATAATATCATGGAATTAAAAAATGCAACCGTGACCCAGAAACACGCTTAGCCCACTTTCACATGTGAAAGTCTTATGTAGCAATGCCTAAGAGCGTGATCTGGCTTTTCCTAAAATTAAGGTATGGTCGAACATTTCCTAAAATTAAGCTATAACGTGAAATGTAAAGCGTTCTATTGTCCTTTTTTAAGGTATAAATCACATCTATTTGGCTTGTTTTCCTCTTTTTAAGGTATGTGGTATGCTTCAAAAAAACATTACGGTATTAAAAAATGAGTAGTAACACAGACAATTTAGAAGGGTATTTCCCTGCTGAGATAGTCAACGAGGCATTTGGCAGCAGGCCATCTACTACTACGTTAATGGATTGCATCTTTTTGCCAGGTAGAATTCCGCGAGACTTAATTACAAGGATCAGTGGTAACAAGGCTGAACTTGAGCAACAGCTACTGGCACAAAAGCCTCTTCTATCCACCAGCTTGTCAAAGCCATACTGGAAGAAGGGGACTAATAAACGTGAATTCGATGCCGTTAGAA
Organism: Vibrio sp. YMD68; assembly: GCF_029958905.1. Classification (NCBI taxonomy): domain Bacteria; kingdom Pseudomonadati; phylum Pseudomonadota; class Gammaproteobacteria; order Vibrionales; family Vibrionaceae; genus Vibrio; species Vibrio sp. YMD68. The sequence goes on from NZ_CP124615.1 coordinate 41,628, forward strand.
TCGACGTATACAGTGCTGTCTGCTTGGCCGATGACAGACATCTACTGGAAGGGATCGTTAGTGTAGGGGGGATGTACGTAGACCTATCTGGCTTAACGCTTCGCCAGGCTATTGAGCTCGCGCAGATTAATGTCGAACTGGATAAGTTGTCACACCAATACCACAACCTTCTCGATACAAAAATGTTTAGTGGGGTATACGACTACTTCCTTTGTGATTTCACAACACTATTTGAGTTCTTGAACCTGAAAAATCAAAAGGCCAACAAGAACACGGTAATGACAAGACTTCAAAGGCTATCGCAAATGCTACTGGTCTTGGATTACGAGAAGGATGGGGAAACGCTACCTCACTACCACACGCGAATGAAGCTGGTGGACAGTAACTACATTCCTTTACTAGTACTGGATGGGATTAAAAATAAAGGATCTATCAGGGCTGATACGATCACTCATTTTATGGTCGGGGTCCATAAGACGTTCACGGCGTCTTTGCGACAAGAAGGAGCGATCAGTCGAAAACGGTTTTTAAAAGTCTACCCGCAACTGACCGGAAAACACGCTGTTACCGACTTCTGCAAGTATATTGATGCCCATAAACGTGAATACGTACATGGTAAGTATCTTAGCCAGCTTATTAAAGATTACTATGCCAACAAGGTAAGAGTGTCTAAACAACACCTAAGTCGCCATATCAATAACACTATGGCCGAAGTCATTTTAAAAAAGGATGTACTGTTGCGGGATTTTCGATTGCTACTCCAAGAGAAAGTACGTGACGATGGTAAGCAAGATATTATGTTGTTGTACCTGGGCGATGAAGAGAAAGAAGAGGTAACGATATGACAACAGTGCTCTACGATGAGGATGTGATCGCTCTAAGTGAAGAAGATATAGATGAAAATTTAGCGAGTTCGAACAAAGAACAAATTTTGAAAGGTTTGTTTCGAGGTAGTGTCGGTTTTCTGATCGCGCCACCTGATTCTGGTAAAAGTTATTTGTCCTTATCAATAGCATATGAGTTGGCTTTGCCAGAGTACCCATTAATTGGTGTAGGGGATGGTGAAAACAAAGTACTTAGAACCTTGATATGGCCGATTGAAGATTCATTGCCAGGAACACTTCCGCGCATAAAAGCACATTTGGCTGAGTTCTCCACCAGCATCAAAGAGCGATTGAAATCGAGCATTGGGATATACAAGCATTCCGATCCAATTTGTAGTTCAGGCTCATCTAAACACACTAAAGAGTGGGAAGATGCATCCAGAGCACTGGAGAAACTTATTGCCACAGCAAAAGAGTACGATTTAGTAATCATAGATACATTGCGCGATGCTATTGGTTCGGCTGATGTTGTAGTCGATGACTATTACATCAGAATTGTTTTGGAAAGGATTGCCAATGAAGCAGATGTTGCTGTTCTTGTGGTTCACCATCCGACAAAAGATGTGAGCAGAGGGAAGGACATCATAAACAGTGTTTCTGGCTCTGGTTTATCATCCACACTCTCAAAGTCAAAGCTTCATCTGTATTTAGATCAGTTGATAGACAAGAAAGATGGAACGGTACAAGAGACTCGTTTGCGTCATATCAAAGCTAACTATGTGCCTTTTGACCAGCAGTGGAGAAAACCGATAAGGCTGCACTGGAGTAACAATTCACTATTGCACGTTGATCAAGAAGTCGTTATCCAACTTAGAAATGATCAATTAGACGGTGATAGTGAGAATGAGAAAAAGCCAGGAGCAGATAAACCAGTTAAAAGACGGTTATCGCGTCTTTCAGAAGAGCCAGGATTGATACACAGAGATGACTCCCTTCTATCTGAGGAATCGAAGCGCTTGGCCCAACAAACCAGTCATGGCCCATTTGGTGGTGGCATGGCATCAGAGCTCTCCGAACTTCGTACTGGTAAGCCCTCCAAGTAATCCAATTCCTTAAATTAAGCTATTGCTTTAACGCCTTTTTCCTAAAATTAAGCTATATATACGGATTAAGGCGTTTCCTCATTTTAAGCTTAGATATAGGTGTGTTTCCTAATATTAAGCTATGTGATAGAGATGAACTTCCTAATATTAAGCTTCAATTTCCTAATGTTAAGCTTTAGCTTACAGAAACAAAGCTTAAAGTTAGGAAATTTCCTGATATTAAGCTACCTAACACGCTGCATGATCTTATGATCCTATGGATCTATATATGATCAGTAGCGTTCACCGCTGATGCGGCTTCGCTGATCACTCAACTTCGTTTCACTGCTATGAGCAGTAAAACAAAGTCGAGCGATTCAATTAAAACCCGCTTCCATATTAGCCATTGTTTCATGTCTGTATGCGCCCGTATAGGGCAGTTAAGCATGAAGTTAATCTCTTTGATTAAGTTGATAATAAAGTCCGTGTAGAAGGTAATTAATGGACTTTAGAAACCAGTGGATCATTTTCATACTAACTTAATCGCAAGAGCTTGTTTGTTAGCACTTATAGTTCCTAGTGCTGTTTCTGCTCAGTGGCGTATCAATGCCAGTGGTAGTTCAGAAATTGATGCAATGAGATTTGATCTCCCAGAGCAAGCGCATGAATTTTTAAGGGACTATAGAATTAACGAGCTCGCAAGCACACACAGCTATGTGAGTGAAAAGCTATACCCGAGTGAAACGTATAGTGATGGAAGACTAATCTCATGGCTGTGTATGCATCGTAGTGATGCTCCAGGTAGTTATGACCCTGACACTTGTTACTTTGGAGCTCTCTCTGGAACTACACTGACAAAATTCATAATTCCTGGGGAGATGACTGATTCACCACTTCTCAATAGAGATCTTGGTAAACCAGAAACAGAACTGTGCGTTGGAAACCCTATCAACCTAGCTACTGGTAATAAATATCAGCAAGAAACCGATTATGTAAGCGCTGGTATGGAGCCTCTTGTATTCACAAGACATTACAACAGCCAGTTAGCTTTGAGTGGTAAACAAAGCGATGTTGGTATTGGATGGAGCCATAACTATTCAAACAAAGTGATTTTTGACAAAGAAAGTCACGGAGAGAATATGGTTGTCTTGCATCGGCCAGATGGGAAAGAGTTAGCATTCTACCGGACAAATACGGTTTGGATGCCAACATGGAAAAGTGATGATCGGTTATACAAAGATTCTGGTTGGAGATATCAGAGAGCTGATGGTGTTGTCGAACTATATGATAGTAATGGTCAGTTGATACGTATTGTTCATCCATCGGGAAATGAGTTGGATCTGAATTATACCAACGGTAAGTTAGACTCTGTTTCTGACAGTTTTGGCCGGACTTTAAGGTTTAGTTATGATCAAGGGAAGATCATAAAGATGATCGACCCTGCTGGACAAACCTTCTCTTACGATTATTCGAATGAATTGTTAGTTGCAGTACATAAACCGGATGCCAATCAGCGACGTTACCACTATGAAGACAGTTTAAACCCAAGCCTTTTGACTGGCCTTACGGATGAAAAGGGAAGCAGATTTGCTACGTGGTCTTATGATCCTTCGGGTCGCGCTGTTCTGAGCGAACATAGCAGTGGTGTTGATAGGACAAGTGTTACATACAACCCTGATGGCTCAGTTACGGTAACGAATGCTCTAGGTCACGAACAACATTATCTGTTTAGTCGTTATAACGGAAAATTAAAGCCTGACAGTATACAGGGTGCTGCATGTACTGGCTTTACTGGTGGTACGAAGTCGTTTGGCTACGATACCAACGGTGAGTTGAAGTCTATTATCAATGAAGAAGGCCAATCATTCTCTTACCAATATGACCAAAGAGGACTTGAAATTTCGAGGACAAGCTCGACTGGTGATACGATCACAACACAATGGCATTCAGAGTTCCCAAAACCAACCAAAATTACATCGTCATACTTGGTCCAAGAATTTACCTATGACGACCACCAGCGGCTGTTAACGCTTAAATTGATTGACCGAACCAACTCAGATGTCAGGCAGTGGACATTTGAATATTATCCAGACTCTCTCGGTGTTCCTGGACAACTGAAATCAGTGGATGGTCCTCGGGTGGATGTTGATGATGTAACGCGCTTTGAATACGACGCTCAAGCCAACCTAAGCCGAGTTATCAACTCTCTTGGGCACGTAGTGTCATTTGACAATTACGATGCTCATGGAAGGGCTCAGAGCGTCACAGATGCCAATGGAGTAAGCTACTCGCTTAACTACAACACGTTAGGTCAATTGATTTCTTCTACTGGTCCAGACGGAACTACATTGTACTCTTACGATGAATCAGGACTCTTGGTATCTATCACCTTACCAACCAACAGCACTTTCACTTATGAGTACGATGCTGCTCAGCAGCTTATGGCCGTGATTGATGCAAATGGAAATAGACAAAGCATTAATCGAGATTTACTAGGAAATATTGAGCAAGTTGAGCTGAAAGATAACAGTGGTATTGCTCACTGGAAGCAACTGCATAGTTACACTTTGAATGGTTGGCTTTCGTCAACAACAAATGGAACGGGCAATGTTTATACCTATTCCTATGACAAGACAGCCAACCTGACTGGCAAAGTTGATCCTTCTGGAAATGCTTATGCCTACCGCTATGATGGTTTTAGCAACCTGCTCCAATCAATTGACCCTGTTAACCGCGCCACTGCAATGCAGTATAACGATAATGCCTTAGTAACGAGAGTCACTGATCCAAGAGGGCGGAGAACTTACTATTCATACAACGGATATGGCGATGTTCTCTCAGTACAAAGCCCAGACACAGGCACGGCTCATTACACTTATGACAAGGCTGGAAACCTGATCGGTAAAACAGATGCCAAAGGTCAGGTTTTCACTTATCACTACGACGCGCTTAATCGCCTTTCTTCAATCACTGTGGATGGTCAACCTAATGCTAGTGTGACATTCCGCTACGATGAGCCAGAAGCGCTGTATGGGGTAGGGCAGCTTACTTCCATTACAGACGCTTCTGGCGTATCAAAATACAGTTACACAGCCAGTGGTGAGATAGCCAGCCAAGAACTAATTGTGGATGGCCGCACCTTGTTAACCAATTACACCTATGATGGTGCAGGGCAGTTGGCGAGTATCGAGTACCCGAGTGGCCGCAAAGCGGTATATCAGCGAAATGTAGCTGGTGAGGTCATTGGCGTTACATTGAAGAATGGTGTTAACAGCAGAACATTAGTCTCTGACTTGGTACGGAAACCTTTTGGGCCTGTAACTGATCTGACTCATGGAAATGGGCTTTGGGAAGAGCGCCAGTACGATATGAACTATCAATTGGAGTCTGTACAGGTTGCTGGTGCAATGCACCGCAGTTATCTCTATACGGCCAATAGCAATGTCGATTCAATTACAGACTTAATGGATAGTGGCTATAGCCAAACTTTCAATTACGACAAGCTGAGCCGCTTGATTGAGGCTACTGGTGGTTACGGGACCCGAGAGTACACCTACAACTACAACGGCAACCGGACGGCTATCTACCGTGACGGCGTGAAAGATTCGTACAGCATTGTGTTCAATAGCAATCGTCTAACCAAAACAAGTATTGGCTCGATCACCTACAGCTATGATGCAAACGGAAACACGATTGGCCGAGGAACGGATGTCTTTGTCTATGATGCTTTCAATAGATTGACTGAGGCTACGGTCAATGGCGAAACATCAACCTATCACTATAACAGCGCTCATCAACGGGTGAGGAAGTCAGCTGGTGGCGTGGATGTGCTTTATGTTTACGGCCTCGATGGCGAGTTATTGGCCGAGGTGGATGCCGGAACCGGGCAAACCCTGCGAGAATATGTCTGGCTTGACGGCCAGCTGGTGGCTTACCTAGTCGATGGCACCGTCTACCACGTCCATAACGATCATTTGGGTACGCCGCAAGCATTGACCGATGAGACCGGAGCCACGGTATGGAAAGCCAGTTACTCTCCGTTCGGCAAAGCGACTGTCACGACAGAACAAATCAAGTTCAACTTGCGTTTCCCCGGCCAGTATTACGATGCAGAGACAGGGCTTCACTACAACTGGCATCGTTACTATGACCCGGCACTTGGCCGTTACTTGCAATCAGACCGCCTTGGCTTGTTCGATGGAGTGGATACCTATGGGTATGTTCGCGCAAACCCTTTAAGGCTAATTGATCCTACTGGGGAATATGGGCTCGCGGGTGCGGCCTATGGACTGATCTCTGGGGGAATAGGTGGCTACATTTCAGGTGGGTGGCAAGGCGCATTAGCTGGAGCTGGCACTGGTGCATTAGTTGGTTTCGTTAATATATTTGGAGCACACTCTGCCGGAGCGGCAGCTGGTGCGGGTATAGCCAGCCTGCTTGGTCAAAGTGCTGGTCTATATGTTTCAGGAAAGGATGTTACTGATTACTGTAATTATGATTTTTCCGCTGTGGCTGGAGCTGCGCTGGGAGGGGCTTTAGGAGGACCTCTAGGAAGTACAATAGGGCGTTATATTAGCCCTTATCGCTTTACAATCATTGGACGTCCATTAAGTTCATCAGGGATAAATAAAATTCCGGGAAATACTGTTGGCTCTGTGGTTGAAGGTGTTACCGTTGGCTCGGGTGAATTATTTGGTAAGGGGTTTTAATATGATGTGGATTGTTACGGCCATGTACTTTGTTGTTGTATCAGGTCTTTTATTAGTAGGGTTCGTTGTTTATGGGAAAACTCTATTTTTCCTGGGTAGGTCCGGTGCCTTTGCTAAATATGTGGGGGGGGTTATTGTTTACGTGTTGTTTGCGTGTGTATTGGTTGCACCGTTATTTATTGCCCCCGTGTTTATTAATGGGTGGCGTGAAGCTTTTAATTCTAATGTGGTTTATGCAGTTTATTTTATGGTGCTTTTTGTTTTAGCAGCATTGCCGGGTGGGCTGTATTTCAAAAAGAATTTCTTATCTCGTCTGAGAAGGCTTGGCTACTTTAAGAAAAGGCAGTATTGAGAACGGCTTGAAATATTGCCACCAGCGGTTAAGCCTGCTGGTGGCGTGGATGTGCTCTATCTTTATGGCCTAGATGGCGAGTTATTGGCGCGGCTTTGGGGACAGCTTTTGGAAATCAATAACTGGGTAGATATGTTTTTATATACATTTATGACGGTTGGCGTTGTGTTTATTGCGTTTCCTACAGGGATAAGATGTATATATGTTGGGTGTGTGGCTTTATTTAAACACAGGGTAATTAAATTCGATAATAGGAGCAGGCTTACTATTTATTCGAAAACATCAATAGAAATGATTCTTGCGGGGGTACTCTGTGTGGCAGCTTCTATTTGGTTCTTGTTCTTCGACAAGGGTGGGCACCTATTCCATTACCCAGCGGAAGTAATGAGGTTCTTCGCTGGAACATAAGGCGGGTGACGCTGGTGGCGTGGATGTGCTTTATGTTTACGGCCTCGATGGCGAGTTATTGGCCGAGGTGGATGCCGGAACCGGGCAAACCCAGCGCGAATATGAATATCAAGGAGATAAAATGGCTAGTCAGTATCAATACAATTCATTTTTAATAGGGAAAGACACATTTACCACCAGCAAAGTAGAGCTTTGTGAAGATGAGGTAAGACAATCGAAGCCACAGTATCAGTTAATTTGTTTCGGTAGTTCTTCCCGGTATCCTCTATGGATAGAACTAGGGACTAACCAACTAGTTGGTGGTAATTATCATTGTTTCTATAATGATGATGAACTAAAAGCGTTGTACACGTTATTTCAGCAAGATGCGCAACGACAAGGTTATTCTGACCAGAAGCAAAACTGTTGGGCTAAAACACCTAATCCTTTTCCTATCGAGTTTCTTGAGGGGATGCCACAAAGTCTATGGGCTTACTTTTACGAAAGTGGCCGTAGACAAGCCGCTTGTGAAAAAAGCGTTGAGGAATTACTACCCATGTTCGAAAAGTGATAAGTGCTTGACTGAATGTAATATTTAGCTTGAAAATCAGTCGAGTAAATAATGCCACTTTGAACAATGTAACAGGAACAAGAATGATGAAGAAAATTGGACTACTGCTAGCGACGTTAACTGCATTTTCAGCTCAAGCGGATGTTTTCCCTAAAACAGAAGTTGATGCGTATCTAATGGCGATGCACTCTATGGCCCCAGTTAACGCGAAATACACCATTCAATACAAGGCCGCAGTGGAAAGTAGCTGTAAGACAAAGCTTAGTATTGAACAATTAAGCTCACGCGACTTTGCCAATGTTGTACAAGCGCTTGTTAGTAGTGAAACCGTTGACCGCTTAGGGCTTGATGCTAGTGGTGGTTCCCTCACTGACACGCTTCAACTGGTAGGGGCTAATATTAATTGTTCCGACCTAAGTGCCCCGTATAAAGCGGTACTGAGTGATGTTGAGTTCAACAAGAAGCATCAGCATTTGTCGAAGGTACTGCACACTTGGGATCAAGTTGTTACTGAAAGTCAGTTGAACTAATTGTGCTATATTGCTGGGGGATGTGTTTGAGACTTTGGACAATTAGTTAAAGTTTGTGCAAAATTACATCACTGACCTGGCTGATGGCGTTTCTGCTTCGAACCTCAGCTTATTACTTATCGTGCCCCAGCAATAAAACCTCTTTGATTTCCCCCTTTAAATCGACATAATGAGCATATGTAGTCAACATAATGGTGATATGTATGTCTGGAGTCGTTTTTCATCAAGTAAAAGAAGGTGAGTTCCGCCGTCTCGCGGAGACTCGAACAATGACCAAACTAATTGCGCAGGAATCTAAACTGCATCCTAACAAGTTTCATTTGGTTGGGATTGATAGTGGTAAAGGAATCGCGTATGCAATTAGACATGGAAGAACCAGTGACTTGAGAGTGTGGAGGCTTGATATCCTGGTAAATCAGGTTAGAGACATGGGGTTTGAGAATATAGAAGTACAACTCATAAACAAAACCCACGCATGAAGCATGGGCTAATAGTCTTAACATGCCGAAAGGCACTTATTTTTCAAGAATATAATCACGAAAATCGTGGTTCTCAATTTCCAACTTCCCACGCTCTGGGCTGTAAATTAGCTCAAGCGACTTCAATCGTGTGACTGCATTTTTCACCGACCATTTTGTAACGTCTGTTTCTGGGTCGCCAGTGAAAGCTTTCACTTTGTCTAGTCCTGCTTTGGTATAAAGACCTTTTGACTCATTGGCAGCAACAAGCTTTAGGATCGCCACTTCGATAGGTTTCAGTTGTTCGTATGTTTTTGAAAAGTGGTCCTCTGACTCGATACGATCAACGTCATAACGATGGACACCAATATCTAGGTCATGAACCATGTTCAGGGCCATATTCTTTAACATTTCAACAAACCGAGCGGGAGCGCGATTTTGTTTGATTAAGATTTCTAGGGCTTTGTGTTTGTCGAGTTCGACACCACCAGTGACATTTTTGAATGCGGCCAACTCGAATTCAACGAAATCCATATCCAGCTCTTCAAATATCTGGGTCTGGCTGGAGTTGTAGAATGGAGCCTTGTTGTCTTTGAATAAGCGACTTAACCCCTCTCTACTGGAACCTGTGAAGATGCATTTGACGTTGTTATCCTCTCTGTTCACTACAAAACTGCGTAGAGCTGCCGTAAACGAGTCAAATTCTTTGCGAGTAGCCAAATGCTGAACTTCGTCAAGTAACAGCAAAACAGGCATATCCAGCTCGTTTAAGCGTTGAAATACAGCGAACAAATCAGCTCTCAATTCTCCCTGAGAACGCTCTACTTCAACTTTGCCACCAGCTGCACTAAAACCTAACTTTTTGAAGTTGAGAGCTTTGCCAAGCTTATGTAGAAATCCTTCATTCCTTTCACAAGCATCAATGACGGATTTAATGAAGATGCCTTCTGGGTCGTCTTTTTGCATCCAAAAATCTACATAGATAGGTAAGACACCAAGTTCACGAGCCATAGGAATGATATCTTTTTGAATGAATTGAGTTTTTCCTCGCTTACGTGGAGCGAAGATTGAAACACGTTGAAGAAGACCTTTGTCCATCCCGTTAAGGATAAACGTAGCAAGCTGTGTACGAGGATAATGCCAGATATCCATTGTCGTGCTCCTTTGGTAAAATGTGTTATCAATGATACCACAAAATAGAATTGTGGTAGATTATTTAACACAACCAACCACAAATAGGATTGCCATCCTAAAGCAGATCACTCTTTTACTAAGTAGCTCTTTGTCATGTCCCTCAATTTGCCCAAAAAAGGGCAAGTTCTCATCTCTTAAAAAAATGTCATGTCGGTACACTAAGAGCATGATGCTCTGGAGATTGATCTTATGGATATGATAAACGGCTGGCTATATGAAGTTCAGAGAGCCCTTGATAGTTCTTTAGGTGATATACCCTTTGATTGGCGCTGGATTGCTGCTGTGATTGGGTTCTTTTTAATATGGAGGCTGTTCTCTTTTGGCTTTGCCATCGTTAAGTTTGTCATCGTTGCGGCAATAGCTGCTGCCATTTATGCTGCTGTTGTTGGCGATTCGGCAGGACTTGCTGGTGGTGGTAGTTTCTTTGGATTCTAGTACAGTTTGGTAGCTAAATATGAGCATTCTGATATCGGATGGAAGTGAAACGCTCGATGCAGCAACCGCAATTTCTGAGTTGCCAGATTCGTACACGGGTCATTGTTCTGTCGTAACAATCAATGAAGAAATAGTTGCCACTGTACCTAACCCTCAAATTGCATTTTCTATTGCGTGTTACGCGATTGGAACAGAAGGGGGTTATGGAAGTGTTTATGTTCGTCCGGCCAAAGACGGTGAAATTCTCACCCATGCAGATTTTGACAGTTGGGCGTACTAGCTGGACTTCTACTTAGACTTTCACATGTGAAAGTGGAGGGGAGGGGTTGCGTTTTCAAAAAGCATGATAAAGTAAGTATGAATATTAACTAAATGAGGTCCTTACGGCGATGCCGGAAGGGATCTTAAATACCGGAGATAAGACTATGATGATTCTAACCACTCTTTCTGAAAAACTAGATGACCAAACGAGCCGAGTATTCTGGCGTGTGGGCACTAAACGCAGTGGAATTCTTGATGTGAAAATCGACTTTTCCCATGAAGATTCTGATTTGATTTCAGAATTATCAGCCATTCAATACCTACTCTTTGAAGAAAAAGTAATGGGTCGAGAGCCGGGTTCTGGTTCTGGCTACAAACTCGTTGTGTCAAAGGGAGCAATCAAAAAGCTTGCCCGTGGTAAATCTACGAAAAAACATGCACAAAAGTTTGCAGCATTTCTTCAAAACCGAATGGCTGGAGTGCAAATAGAGGTATCACAAAGTCGTGAGTTCATGGCCGACCCAAAATCATGTGTACCAGTGCTCTTAGATGCAAATCGTCAGGAATATGCAAATACGCATGATGCCGTTGAAACACCAGCAATGGGGACCGTTTATGTTACCGCTCACGCTGTTGATCAGTATAAAGAGCGATTGAGCACTGGAGATCCCAAAAAACCCTGGGCAAGTTTAGTAAATCGACTTAAACATCCTGAGTTGAGAATTCGAAATTTGCCTGCAAATGTTTTGGCCCATAAAGCGAAAAAATACGGTACTGCCGACAATGTAGAAGCTTGGGGGCATCCAACTTCCAAATTCACATACCTTATTGTTAACGATAATGGACGTCGCACCTTAGTAACTGTTTTTGAGCGCGAACAATAACCTTGGAAGGAATAAAATTGGATATTGAAGTACTTAAAAAAAGAGTCACACCAGAACTAGAACGAAACATTCTAGATTGGAAAAAGAAGCCGGAAAGTCACTTTACCGGATTCAATGAGCAACCTTTGGAGTGGGGCTCCCGTGTTATTGGTAATGCAGTGATGTTCGGTCTCACGGACAGTCACGGTATGATCTTTATGCCAAACATTAGTTGCGATTATAAAGTGAAGAAAGAACGGTATACCCTTGGTTGGGTTGAAGGGATTTCTATGTATGGTGGGGGCATCGCAATCGTTCAGCATTTTGCTTTGAATGAAAAAATCACCGGTATGGGTTTAGGGACCGCGTTATTTGGTGCAATAGCCAGGTTTTTGAAGTCACACAATGCGATAGCAATTGAGTTTCGAGAGAACCATTCCTCCAAAATTGAACACTATCGCTCGTTTTTTGGAAAGTTAAACGTGCCAGAAGTAAAACGCGGCGTTTGGCGATTTGAGTTATACCCTTACCATGAAGTGCCAGAGAAAGTTCGTATGTTTCATGAGACACTCAAAAATCCCAATAAACACCAATGGTAAAAGCAAAACCGCACAGAGCTGAGCATTAGATTCGACCTGCTTGGTGAGCCATAGCTTGTTTTACTTTTTGAATCGTATTTACGCTATATCCAGTCTCTCTGCTGGTGGGCCTTATACCCATCCCTTTCTCTAAACACTCTATGATTTTGGGATACTCTGCCAGTATCTCAGAATCTGATTTCTTTTTTCTACCTGCTGAGGCTGGGCATCTACTTATGGATAAGTCCAGTTCAGGTGGGTAATAGGGTGCGATCTGCCCATATGTAGTCATATCGTCCACCAGCTGCTCAAGTGCTGTACCTGGGATATGAAAGAACTCTCGATGACTGCCCAATGATAATAAGTGCTGAGCAAAATGGTGATGGATAAGTCGTTCTAATCTCCCTCCGTGGCTAATTTCACAGAGGACCTCAGAGGTGAAGACTTTTCCATAAGAGGACAGCATTGAGTGAACTTCGCGTAATCGTTCTTCGGTTGGTCTTGTTGTCATACCTATCTTTATGAAGCTCTCTGGGCACCCTGAGATTGCAGCTGAGAATCTAAACACATATAGCCTTTGATTATTCAAGCTGTGATATTTTGCGTTTAACATTGGTAGGAAATCAGGACAGAGTAGTGCAACTTTACGATAGTAAGCATCAAACCAATAACGTTGAGCAGATTCATACTGACTGAACTTATCTAGCTTTGAAAGCTTGTTCATATGATATTTTCTATTTATCGACGTTGAAACGATCGTTCTTGAATCAGACCATTTATCAACGAGGTTGTGACCAGTAAGAGGTTGTAGTGCATTCAATATGTCTATCAAAAATGATGACGGCTCACCTTCATCATTGATTAGCGATTTCCGCAGCGCGATCAAGCGCTCAGTCGCTTTCACCACATCATTAGAGTGGCGCTCTCCGTCATAATTAACAGACAATATTTGCATGGCCTCTAGCCGTTGGATTGCCTCCCGCATTCCAACCCAGCCATAAATCTCTTTGTGTTTATACCGCTGCCTGCGCTCCAGGTACTTTAGCTCATTAGCATCAAGAAGCTCGAAATGATCAAAGGTTGGTAGTTCTGTATATTTGGCGGCTTGTTCAGATATGCGGCAAGTTTTACCATCATGGGCAAAATGATGTTCCTTTAGTGTTCCTTTTTTAGCAATCAGCTGCTGCTTACAGTAAGGACAGTACAAGGCTGTTTTTCCACTATCTACTTCATCTATCCCTATCCATTTTCCTTTTTGATTTACCCCAAAAGTAAGAAACATCAGTAGCTCCGCGTATCATGATACATAATTGGTAAGCTTATACTCTGTATCATGATACGGTCAAAAATATTTGAAGCGGCTTTGACTTTCACATGTGAAAGTGGGGAGTAATGTTTACAGAATCATTTAATGATATTAAAATGGGGTAAATCAGTTGAAACTGTCCATATAAGGACTCGCAACGTGTGTCTTTGGTCTTTGTAAGATGAAAGAATAAAAAGTCATAACGGAAAGTGAGTAGGTCATGATGAAGACGATAAGGAGATGGAGTTTGCGAAATACAATAGCTGCTCTTATGTTGGCGGGAAGCTGTGCATCAGTTCAAGCTAGTGACTTTGTTACTGGAGTCGCGGTTGGAATGATGGCGAGTGATGATAAGGCCCAAGAAGAAGCGCCTCAGTCCCGCATCACTATCAGATATAACGAAGACGGTTTAGAAGAGCGTACTGAGCTAATTGACTGGGATAAATGGCGGTTAGATCCAAGCTCCGGAAAGTTTTTAGCATGTCCAGGTGACGACAACTTCTATCGCACGTATGGAGATAGAAAAAAGTGCCGGACACCAGCTGGTGGCTTTAATGGCTTCTTAGGTGGATTGGAAGATTATCCAGAAGTCTGGCTAGATGACTACCTGGCTTATAACACAGGTAAAAAAGCTCACATCACCATGAGTGAGGTCATTGACGCGAAAAGGCCACAACTCAAGGTTACTTACCAAGTCGGAGATGACATTGATCTAGTGAAGTTTCAATCTGTTCTAGACAAACAATTTTCAGCGATGAGTGAGGCGAAATCGGGTTTTGATTTCGATTTTTCATGGGGTGTTGGTGCTGGATTTGCTTTTGTTGTTACAGCTGTCATAGGTTTTGGCATCCATAGAAGCGAACAGTCCTCTAATTCGGCATATTCATCATCTCGCACAGCAAATGGTAGTAGTCGCACATCGAGACACTCCTCTCCAGCAAGAAACCATAGAACCTCAGGCTCAAGAAGAGGCGGAACTGGTTCTCGTACAAACCACAGTGATGACTTCATGACAGGAGTGGTTGTGGGTTCAATGATGTCTTCTTCAACCAGCAGTGATTCAAGTAGTTCTGATTCAAGTAGTGGCAGCAGTTCCAGTTCATCGGACTCAAGCTGTTGCGATTAATCATTCAATAAGGAGTGGCTAGTGACTAAAAGCAATATGAATGGTGTGAAACACAAGTTTGTAAAATCAGATGTCCGTGATTTAGAAAAAATATCTCAAACGGCGGGGCAAGTGCTATTGGCTAATTGCCAATTCCGTGTGGTTTTTTCTGGAGAGCAGACGAAGGAAGTTAAGGGCGCGTAATGAATAATCAAAAGTATATGGACCAGTTAGCTGTGCCAATTAAGCTTTCTTTCCCGGTGATTAACGTCAGCACGTTTGAGCTTGGCCGCGCAGAGACAGTCTTTGAACTGGTTGCAAAAAATGTAGGGAAGGCATTTGTGAAGATGCCTTTTAAGAAACTACCAGATCCAAATACGTTAAAAGCATTCGTAGCAGAAGCGACAAAGGACAACAAGAATGGCGTAGTCGTGTTCGACACGTTCTTTCACGAACGAATGAAGGCTAACCATGAAACTATGCCTGCTCTCAAATCATCGCTTTTTTATCTTGAGAACGAAGGCATAAATTACATCATTGCTGGTAAGGAACAGATGAGTGATGAGTTTGTTTACCATATCGACTTACCCGCTATGGATGATGAAGAGATCATTGAGCTCTTAAAAACTTGCGAACAGTCAATTCAGGAAAGTGGTGTATTTGATGATAGCGAACGTTCTGTCATTGCTAACTATGCTCGTGGCCTATCTCACACTCAAATGAAAAACGTCTTTACTTACTCCGCGTATCTCAAGTTCAAAAACGAAGAGTACTTAGGTGAGATCCGTAAAGAGAAAGCACATATTTTACGCGACGTCGGTCTCGATGTGTTGGAACCAACGGACATCGAGAATGTTGGTGGTCTGGAAAACTTAAAAGAGTTTCTTAACGTTCGCAAAGCTGGATGGGACCGCAACCTACCCGTTAAGGGCGTTTTACTAGCTGGTGTACCTGGTGGTGGTAAATCACTGACAGCTAAAGCCGCTGCTGGTGTTCTGGGGACGTCGTTAGTTCGCCTGGATATGGGCCGCTTTTATAGTAAATATCTTGGTGAGACAGAGCGCCTGTTCAATCGAGCGCTACAAACCATTGAAGAGATCAGCCCCACTGTTGTACTGATTGATGAAATTGAGAAATTCTTTGGTAACGCTGATGGTGAGCACGAAGTGTCGAAGCGCCTTTTAGGCAGCTTTTTATACTGGTTGCAGGAACGCAAGAAGAAGATATTTATCGTAGCTACAGCTAACCGTGTTCAGAGCTTACCACCTGAACTAATGCGAGCTGGGCGATGGGACCGCACATTTTTTATTGACCTGCCAACAAACGCAGAGCGCCATAAAATCTTCGAAATCCATATTGCAAAACAAAAAGCTAATTTAGCTGAATTTGATCTGAATAGGCTGGTGGCCGCAACATCTGGCTATACAGGCGCAGAAATAGAACAAGCGGTTATTGATGCTCTTTACCTTGCTAACGCAGAAGACAAAGAACTCAATAACGAAAATTTGCTAGATGCCGTCGGTCGTATTACTCCCACCAGCGAAACACGTAAAGAAGATATAGACCAGATTCGCCGCCTTCGTGATCAAGGGTTCTATCCAGCAAATAATTTTGAAGAAGAAAATCAAGCTGGTTCAGGGCGTAAGGTGTCGGTGTAGGTATGCGTTTTACTCAGGTGTCAATTATCGCATTGCTGTGGACAGCATTCTCTGTCAATGCCAATGGCACTGGCGGAATTATGCTGATAATGCAGCATGATAGATTAAAACATAAAGCAGAGGATGAGGTTATTGTGCCTGGGCTACCTAGTGATGGCTTCATCTTCTCTAGGCAGTATTACCGTTCAGGCGCTGATTTTTTCGTGTGTGATGGTATCAGTTCCGACAAGGGTAAAGTGGTTGCTATTGGTGGAGGTTGCTCAGTAAAAATCAGAGTTGTTCCGCCGTGGTATTCGCTCAAAGGTGTTTCTTACACTTACGAGCATATTGGTGCTGGGCTTACTCTACAGCAGCATCTTGATAAAGAAATTGGTGAGGGGCTCACTAAGCCAGTTTCAGTTGGCTTGAAAGGTAATGCACTTATCGTGTTTTACAAAAAGGTTAAAGATTAGAAGGAATGGCAGAATGAGTCATATCGTAAAAGGTAAGGTGACAGTCGCCTACAAAGACGAAACGCTACTACGCAAAGCACTTGAAACACTTGGCATTGTCGTTGAGAACGAAAGGCTGTATGTCGCGCTAGGTGGCGGCAGTTATTCAAAAGCAGCAGGTAACTATGACCTCGTGTTAGTAAATAAAAGCAACCCAAAATTTCGCATTGGATATCGTAATGAAAACGGGGTGTTCAACCAGTATCAGGAAAACTGGGGAGAAATGGGCTCTTGGACACGAGAGGTTTCATCCAAAGTTTCGGACCGCTATTTAGCGTTTCATTACGAGCAACAGCTTACAGAAGAAGGATTTAACGTAACTGTTCAAGAGCACAATGACGGAACATTGGAATTAGTAGCAGAAGAGGCGGTTTGGTAATGACTAAGAAAGTGAATATTCGTATCAAAGGTGGGAAGGTGAGCGCTGACTTTAGCGGTTTCCAAGGCAAAAGCTGCGAACAGTTGGAAAACAAAATCCGACCAGAAGAGTTGGAAGTTGAAGAAAAACACTTAAAGGATGAGTACCACTTCGATACTCAAACTCAGTCTCAAACGAATACGGAGACCAACACATGGTAGTGAACACTCGTAAGATTGTATCTTTAATGATGCTTTCTGGGTGGTTGCTCTTTGCTCCTGCGGTACTCGCTAATGGCGGTGCCGCAGCAGCAGCTGTTGCTGTTATGAATGGCTCTAATAACAGCACTAGAACGGAGGCTATTCTTCCTCAAAAGTCACAGATATTCGATTATCGGTCTAATGGAGAAAAGCCTCTTGAAACTCGTATAGAGACGTTTCCTCCAGAGAAATGGCGTCAATTAGGTGGTTCGCAAGGTGGTTTTTTCATCTGTCCAGGAAAAGACAGTGAATACCGGACTTACCTTGGAAACAAACGATGTCGCATCCCTGATATTGGTGTGAATGGCTTTCTTGGTGGTATGAAAGATCATCAGGAGCTGCCGTTGGATGAATACTTAGCCATTACAACAGGTAAGAGTGTCGATGTTCAAACGGTTGAGCTAACCAAAAATTACCTGAAAGTGAAATTTGGTTTATATCCAGTTGGTGGAGCGGGTCAAAATCCTACCAGTTCTGTTTTGATTAAGAATGGGCCAGAAATAGCAGAGGCAGCAAAAAGTGGTTTGGAGGCGGGACTGGCCTCTCTTGATGAAGGTGTTATGACGGCTGATGCAGTGCGTCAAGAACTTAATCAAGATGCAAAAAAGGATGATGATGCCTCAACAGAACAAGTCAAAAATTCAGCTGGTGAAACTAATCCATTTGACCCGTTTAGTGATGCGCTACAACAGCTCTCCGATTTAACGGATTCTGCGCTAGTAAAAGGCATGGCTGTAATAGCGATTTTTATGGGTTTGGTTCAGGGGATTGCGCGTCAGAGTATTAGCGCACTATTTATAAACGTTGCGGCTGGTGTGATGATCTTGAATGCTCCCAGTATTATGCAGGCCATTTTAGTTCCAGCGACAACTACAGTCGATACTCAAGACGATATTGGATTCTCTTCTATTGCACTAGCACTTTTGCCAATGGTGCTCATGTTTTCAATTTGGTTTTTCTATAAGAAGCATAGAGAAAGACAAGAACTGGAAATGTTGATGTCACTAGCCGGGGCCAATGGAAATGCGCAGCGTAGTGCGGGAGATAGTGACTTACCTAATTTGAACGAATTAAGAGAGCAAACGCAAGAACAAACAGAGCCAGTGGTTTTAAATCAGTCTACAGCAGCCCCTAAAGTGCAGCCAGTTGAACCAGAAATCGAAATCACTAAAAACAAACGTAAAGTTATTTTGGATTAGGGCCTAGAGTATGACGAAGAAGCGGATTGTAATTAAGCAAGGGGAAGTGATCGGGTTCGCCGATGAAGTTTCCTTTGAAGGTCTCACACTGGAGAGCTATGACAAGAAACGAGTATCAAAAATCGTACCAACTAATTTCTTTTTAATGTTGGCCTTTTACGCTCTTCGTCTTGTTTGTTCTGACAGTTCGAAGCTTGCTGGATGGACGAGAGTTTGGCGTTGCAGCTGGAAGGTTGTGATTGATGGAGAAGAGTTTGGTCCATTCCAAAAGCGCATAGACGCTATTAATTTCGAAAAGGACAAAATTTACGAACAAGGGAAATTAATGCGATGAAAAACTACCTTGTTTTGCTCTCCATTTTGCTGTTTGCGTCCACATCGAGCGCCGAGTCAGTTGCCGTTCCTACCAAAAAAGACTTGATGAATCATCATATTGAAAGTCTTGAGCATAATTACATTGGTCAATCAGTAAACCTTTATGACGAGTCTGCGGTTCATACGGCAATGAAGCAGCATCAAGAATATTTGATGCTGTGTAGCCACAGAATTGCTTCTCTAAAGTGTGAGTTAGCAGCTGAGCATTTATTAGTTTTAGACAAGGCTATGACATCTCACGTAGAGCTAAAGGAAGACTTAGCCAGTATGTGGGCTGTCAAAAAATCACTAGCCCCAACACACCATGTTGAGCTACAGGAACAAGCTTCGAGTAAAGGGTATGAACTGCTATCTAGTTACATCACAAAGCAAGCCTGTACCCTACCAAATGGTGATATGGACCTTGATTGTTTGACTGGGGAGAATGCTACATCTGAACTTTATGAAAATTTACTTAACGCGATTCGTCGGTTAACGCTAAGAAGGTCGCTTTTTCTTGATACACAAGACGAAGAACGTGAGATTGAAATACTCAAAAAAGAGATAGTAGCGGATGCTATCAGCAAAGAAATTCAGTAATACGTAAGGTGAAGATCATGAATAATGATGAAATTAGTTTTGAAAAAAAGACAAAGTATTGGGTGGCTAAACTAAGTGATGTTGACTCGGCCTTGAGTGACGAAGAGAAGGGGGAGCTCGATAGACTTCTTGGCAAAGTTGCGGCTCACAGAGAAGCTACAGGTAAAGCTCCTCTGGAGTGTGTTGTTGTTGAGAGCGATTGGCCGAATTACGCTGAGACTTGGGCATCCATTGAAAGAGTGGCATCAGGAAGCAATGACACTGTTCAGGCTGCGCTTGAAGAAATGATTTCCAATGCCAGAGACAATGGTTATCCGCACCATGTAGAAGCCCTTTGCGAAGCTCTAGACCGACTAAGAGACAATGGCTTAATTCCCGTTTTGGAATAATTCACATTAAATAGGGAGTAGCACGATGAGTGAAGAGCAAGAAATTGTTTACCAAGAGGGCTATAACGCCTTTCTGAGCGGAGAAGAGGAACTGTCCAACCCATATAGAGGCATAGATGCCGAATTCTGGAGTGATGGCTTCGAGGATGCGAAAGAGGATACAGAACAGCGAAGTAATAACTCAGACTAACGAGAAAAATAGTATGAACTACCAGCCAATTTCATTAGCAGCAAATCAATATCGGCATATAAGTTTATCCCCTTCGGTGTTAGGGTTTCCGATGCAATCCCTATTGCTGATATGTGGAACGCTACTTGTTGGTTCATGGCTTGGATACTCTCTTGCTTTTGTGTCGGTAGGTTATGTGGGGCATATTTTCATAAAAAGAAAGTTCGCTCGTGAGTACCATGAGCTACCACATCCCATACCTCAACCAGGACTTGCAGGGCAAACGAGTAAGTTGTACGTAAAAGGCTTGCCCGAACAGTTCTACAAAGACTTTCAGGCATTAGCTGAAACGTGCTCAGAAGTCTGTATTGCTCGTCCCAAGAAGTTAAGATATCTGGAGCTTAGCTTGAAAAGGATCGCGGCCCGTCACGGAGCAAACATCCGTTCAGTAGATGCGGATTTCGTCGCCCTTGAGCATCCTGTCGCTGATATTGAACTAGCAAGGGAGTATTACGTCAGGTCTAGACGCCCAGTAATTCCACAGAGCCCAGTAGCTATTGAGGATTTGGCTGACAATAATCCAATCCAGAACCAAGAAACTAAAGAAGACTTGCTAACCGAAAAAAACAAGCGCAAGGTAATATTGGATTGAGACAGGATGCACATTGTTCTGTCGATACAGCTCACCTAAACATTGATGATTTTTCTCGCGGCCCTTTGAGGCCGTTTTTTTATCTGTAATTGTTATGTTAGTACCACGATATGACATTGCAGTATCATAAAGTGAGTGTTAGAATCTTTCACATGTGAAAGTGGCGATGTTTCGTCACTAGGAATCTCATTTGCAATCGGAGAGCGAGGTAAACATGGCAAAAGCTATCGCCTATGCCAATCAGAAGGGAGGCGTGGGTAAAAGTACTATCTGTATCCAGCAAGCCTTCGATTTGGCAGAAAAAAAGAAAAAAGTCCTGGTACTGGATTTCGATGGTCAGGGTAATACATCTTCACGTTTGGCTCCTCGTGTGGAGTTGGAAGATGGCAGCTACGAGCCAGTATATAGCGGTACTAAAGTAGCTGAATTGTTCCTTGATAACTGCTCAAGCATTCAAGTAACGGAGTGTCCATGTGGTGTTGATTTGATTTACACGCCCAAAAACGATCCGGATTTGTTTGAGATGGAGGCAGTGCCATTGGAACAAGCAATGAACCCAGCTCGACACTTAAAAGAACTAATCAAAGACTATGATTACGTGTTGATTGATTGCCCACCGAGTCTTGGCCGTAAGCTGGTTGCTGCACTGATGATTGCGACGCATGTTGTATGTCCTGTAAAACTATCTGGCTTTGCGGTTGATGGTGTAGAGGGCTTGCTGACGACCATTATCGGTGTTCAGCAACAGCACAATCAAAACTTAGAAATCCTGGGCATTGTCATCA
Source organism: Vibrio sp. YMD68 (assembly GCF_029958905.1). Taxonomy (NCBI): domain Bacteria; kingdom Pseudomonadati; phylum Pseudomonadota; class Gammaproteobacteria; order Vibrionales; family Vibrionaceae; genus Vibrio; species Vibrio sp. YMD68. The sequence goes on from NZ_CP124615.1 coordinate 63,198, forward strand.
ATGATATGGATCGTTCAGTGAACCACAACAAATCGTTTACTGAGCTGAAAAAAGCTATCCCAGAGTTGATCTTTAGTAACATTATTCAACACCGTCCACCGCTTGATTCTGCAACTACAGATGGAGTTCCAGTATGGTCTCTTCGCTATGGTCATGTAGCAGCAAAAGAAGTGCGAGCGGTGCTGGACGAGATTGTAGAGAAGGTAGGTTAAGATGAAACTAAATAACCTAAAAAACCTCAACCAGTTAGCTCAAGCCGCCCAAAAAAAGCAGCCAGATGGTAAGGTAATTCTGACGGTTCCTGTTGATGAAGTTATTTCAAAAGAACAGGTTCGTAAACGGTTCCGTAATATCGAGGAACTGGGTGATTCAATTTTGGAAGAAGGCCAGCAATCCGCGATTGTGGTCTACCCGAAAAATGAAGACGGCAAATATGTCATTCAAAAGGGCGAACGTCGCTGGAGAGCATGTAAGGCCAAAGATATTCCAACAATTGACATCGTTGTTAACGAAAAAGAACAAACGGACTTGGACGAAACAGCGGGAGAATTGATAGAGAATATTCAGCGCGATGATTTGACTGCACTTGAAATTGCTAATGCTTTACAAGTATTCATTGATAAAGGGTGGCAGCAAAAAGACGTTGCAAAACGTATCGGTAAGAACACAATTTTTGTTTCAACGCACCTTTCATTATTAAAAATGCCTGACTGCGTTCGAGAATTATACGATAATGACATTACAGCTGATACGGAAACACTCAATAACTTACGTTTGCTATTCGAACTGAATGAAGAGCGATGCCGGGCTGTCTGTGCCGTTGCTATGAGTGATGGCATGACACGTAAGCAAAGTCGTGAGTTGTTGAATGATGCAAAACGTATCAAGAATGGTGATGAACCAACTTCAAATGAAGATGGTGCAGTAACCAATAACTCTGAGCAGGATAATAATTCGAATTCTGACTCAGAATTGGGTGAAGAGAAGGGTGGCAACTTTACACAAAGTGATGTGGAAAGTTCTGATGATACAACGGGCAATAATGTTGTTCATCAAGCTACGGGAGAGGAATTTACTTCTGATGATGCTTCATCTCAAGGCGATACAAACGCGCCGGGTGATAAGCAGGTTGATGAAAGTGATGATGCAACCGATGATGCCGAAGAAGAAGGCATTGAACCTCCTCTTGCAAAAGGTAAAGACTGGAAAGGGGCTGACCCACGTAAGTTAGTCATCACCGTGAATATTATCGGTGAGAGTGAAAATAAGCGTGGTGTACTGATGACAGATCGTATTGCTACTGAACCAAATGTGGTTTGGGTTAAGACTCTTGTTGGTGAGAAAAAGGAAGTAAAGCCAATTAAAGTAGCGGTGACTGACATCGAGCTCGTAAGCGTTGAGTAAGGTAAGTATGGAATGAAGTTATCTCAGGATATGAGTCGCAAGTTTGAACTGGTAAATGCGCTGTCTAAGTTAGATAAGCCCAGCTTGCACGATCTCCATTCAGAGACCAAGATTCCTGAGTCCACTATTAAACGCCAACTGGCGATGCTTCGTGATGAGTTTGATATGAAAATTATATTCATCCGTGAATCGAGGGGAGAGCGAGGAGCTACAGGCTACTATATGATAACGGACTGGGGTATTTTGGACCGAGAGAAGTTCATCTTGCGGCACGGAAAGCTCTGATTGTAATATCCAACCTCAAATTAGCCCTGGCATTGCGCCGGGGCTTTTTTATGCCTGTAGACTTTTAAAATTTTATAAGTATTATAAAGTGATGCTGTAATATTGAGGAGGTAGCTCCTTTAGTTTTTTGGAGGTCTCAAATGAAAGTTCTTCATCTCCCTGTGAAAGCTCTGTATTTCAGACAAATGCAAACCGGGGAAAAGAAGTATGAATATCGTCTTCAAACGGATTACTGGCGGAAACGTCTGGAGGGCCGCGAGTATGATGAGGTGCATATCAAGCTTGGCTATCCAAAATCTGGGGATACCGAGAAGATTTTAGTTCGACCGTGGAAAGGTTTTGAGGAGATGGTTATTACTCACCCTCATTTTGGTGATGCTCCCGTTAGCGTGTTCGCAATCAAGGTCAATGAGTAATAGGAGATGTACTGATAATGGATTCAGAATTGAAGCAAGAAAGCAAATTTTACCGGGACTTTGAAGATAAGTTGCTACACGTTATAGCAAAAGCCCATGTGATAAACCTGAGCTGTATGAGCAAAGGTGAAGCAATGCGACTGGTTGCTCATTTAGAAAACCTAAACCCTGAAAAATATCCAGAATTTTATGGGGTTAGCAAGTCGCTAATAAACGTTACGAGTTCAAAACTGATTGTTACATTGAACAACACTATTCAAAAAATGAGTTCAAGTCTGTCTGCGCGATTGGCTTTGATCAATCCTGAAAATACCCGCTAGTTTGTACAGAAAAGGGCAATTACTCCCATTGGTATATAGCGTAGGTAGGGGCATGATTGCCCTTGTATCTAAAAAAGTAGCGAGGCTCCGATAATGAATGAGCAAAAGAACCGGGCATTCTGTGAGCAGATGGCTGCGGCAACGGTAGAGCTTGGGACACAAGAGGCACTCTCATGTATGGCTAGGTACATGATAGCCATCGCACACGATCAGGGAATCTCATTACAGTTTGAGTGCGATCTTGGTTCTTTAGAAATCCAACCAAATGAAATACTGATAAAACACTAAAAATTACAGGAGTTGGCTATGAGCAATGCACTGAGCGTTATTACAAAACAACTTTCAAAAGAGTCTGATCCCGCGTTCTTAGAGTTTACAGCTCGGATAGTTGAATCTATTGAATTGGTTTTAGGTTATGAACCAACAGTTGAGAAAGTACGCGACTTGTTGGGAAACAAGAAAAAAACCGTAGCCTTGTTGAATTCTAGTCACAATGAGTCCGTTGTTAAGTTAGCTCTGGAGATCTCACAGTACGACGATAGCCACTACGACACATTACTTTCGGCAGGTATGTCTGCTTTAAACCGATACTTGTCAAAGAATAGCGGTTCTGTTTCTGGTTGTATGTTCATGCCTGGAGATATCACTGCGAAAGAGTTGGCCGAACGATTTAACGGAGAATGGATGTTCTTTAGCGATGATAAGAAGCTTTCACTTACTACAGGAGAAATGTCGTGACGGAACAAAACGAAATGGTGGCATTAGATGGCTATAAATTGCATTCCAAAGTAAAGCGCTTTTTTATTTACGTGTTTATAGCTATGGCTGTCCTGAACTTTATTCAGTTGATTACCAATTTTTACTTACCAGAAAAGCTCTTAATTATCGCAAATGGATTCGCATTAATTTGTGCTGTTTTGAGCGTTATTGATAAGGCCCACTTGTGGGAAAAAACAAGCAGTGATGGGGAAGGCCAGTGAATCGACGTAGACTGTATTTTTTGATGGCGTTCTTGGGTTCGTTGGCATTAGTCAGTGCAAAATTGAAATGGCCTGGGTTCATTGTTGGTGGTATGAGTATTGGTTTTGCTCTTCGATGGTTTCTCATCCACCAGCCTCTCAATCAAGATTCTCGCCCGTTAGAACGAATCGTAACGATCTCTGGAATAGGGCTTTTCATGGTTTTGTCCGGTGGCCTTTTTCATCTGGGGGATAATCCTGCCTTTATCGACCTTATGTTTATGTGGGGGTGTGCATCCTCGGGAGTTGCCTTAGCTGAACTGGTTAATGTGAGAAATCCGGATCGAAGTGAGGGAACTCGAAGTGAGCACTAAAATATACAATGGGTTAATTCTGCGCAATACAACGTTAGAGCAGGCACTAACCAAATTATGCTCCTTGCGCTCTGGTTGCGTTGATACGGCCAAAAAATCCATAGCAAAACTGGGAGCTAGAAAGCTTGCATTTAATGCAGATATCTCGGCAAACGTAACCATGCTCCAAAAGGATAGAAGCTGCCAAACTCTGTCAGATCTGAGAACTATGTTTATCGAGGAAAAGCATAAAGTTTTGGTGGACGGTATTCGTAGTACGGATTGGGACTTCACTTTTAATGTCTGCTTAATTCCCTGGGGACAACATACATTAGGTTTGTACTACGTTGAAAACGATATTGGGTATCGCCAATCCTTAATCGACGTTGGATTTCAAGATTATCATTACCAAAACTCGACAGATAAACCTAACGATGTGACTGATTCAGAATGGAGACAAAGAGAACTCGCTTGGGAATCAGTGTTACCTGGTTGGACAAGACCAATAGAACGCGGTTTGTCTTACAGCGTGGTTGATTGGGATGATTACCAGAGTGCTGTACATAGTAAAAGTCTGATCCAAGAAAACATCCCTTCACAAAGCATTAGACGCAAGCGAGTGGCGGTAAGGCTGACAGAGCTGGAGTTGACTGCGAGTTTTCCTACTTCATCTGCGTTTGAAATTGTTGAAAAAACCAGAGAGCTATATCCGGATAGAATTGATGACGTATTGCTCGGTGATGTAACGGTAGTACGTTTCTAACATAGGGGGGAGTAATGCTGGATTTTTTCTTTATAGGCCCATTAGTCATTGGTTTGGTTTGTTGGTTTAAAGCCCCAAATGAGGAATGGGAGTCACTCGCTAAAGATTTTTCAAAGCGCTGGGCGTTAAGTCTTATAGCTATGATCGCTGCTGCCGCGTTGGGAGGAATAACGATGCCAAATGGACCAGAAAGTAGTGAGTCAGCATGGCTCATATTTGTTGGAATCATTTGGTTTGTATGCATTGTTACGATGCTTTGGGTTGCCCTAACCACACTAATGCAAGCGATTAAATTGAAGAAACAATAATAAGGAACCGAGTATGGCTCACGTAGATCAATATATTGAAGATTGGTTAATGGTGTTCAGAGCTGCGGGTATAAGCGATGAAGTTGCCCAGGAGGAATTTGGCTTGTGGTGTGAAGGGCTCGATGGCGAAATTAGCAATGAGTACACCCAAAACGCACTATCTGTCATCAACGCAGCTGAACAGGCAATTGAAGAACTACAAGGAATTACTGGGTGAGAAGAAAGCGTTCAAACTGGGTATCCGTAAGTCATTTAAGCGCCTATGCCGCTGATCCATCTAAATTTTGCCAGCACAGAGGACAAGCATACAACTCCGAGGCTGCAAACGCTGGATTAAAGGCTCACGCCCGAGCAGGAAGTGGTAACAGTCTTTTACCGTGGTTAGTGATTATTGTTGTAGCCATATTGGTTGCTATTAACTGGGATTTGTTATGACTGGGGAACTAGTGTTTTTGCTGGTGGCGTCAATCGGCCTATTGATGGTTATTCTCAGAGGGCTGTCCATTAAGAGGCAGTTCCATATGCCTTGGTACTGTATCGTGCTGGGGGCTGATATAGGCGGTTGGAAAAAGCCTTGGTTTATTAAACGCCGAGGAGTCTGCGGAGCCCCTGATGCAGTATTTTTTGATCCATTGCGTTTTAGATACATTGCAGGAGAATTTAAAAGCAGAGCGTTCAATGGGCGAATGACAATCCGTGAAAAGTACCAGCTCACACTTTATACTGGGTTAATTCAGCGATTCTGGCTACCTCAAGCACAGGGAGTCATAGCCTATGGTTGTGGGCGAGTATTGAAGCTGGACTATGATAAGACACTTTTTAAAAAGCTTATGGCTCTTCGAGGCGAAGTCAAATCTGCCAGAAAAAATTGGAGGCCAGTCGATCACAGACCGTTGTATAAGCGATAGACAAAACTTTTTACAGGGTTAATATATGATTCTGTAATCTGGCTGAGAGGTCAATGTTATGGCATATAACCCAAACAGTGATGAGGTGTGGGGTAAAGAACTAAGGGTGTATAGTTCGATGAGTGAAGCTGACTACCACCGAGTTCTCCAGCAAGGCGCTTTTGCTTATCAAAGTGGAACGCCATACGCAGAAAACCCGCACAATGATCACGAGTCGAAAGCAGCATGGATTGAAGGCTGGCAACTCGCAGCATTTCATGAACGGATGTCTACCACTCGAACCGTGCAATAAGTTTAATTTGATAAACCAGTGCCTGACAGTGTTCGTCGGCACCTTAATAAAGCGTTATTTTATGAAAAAGTTCCTAAATGTTTTCCAGTTGCCTACTGGATATCAAGTACGTATTGGTAAAAAAACAAAGTCTTTCAATGCCGGAGTATCTAGTGATAACGCGCTTAATTCAGCGTTATCCTTTCGCCTGGATATGTATAAACAGGGGGTATTACCCGCTAATTGGAATGTTGGTTATTTTGAGCCCAATGCTATCAAGATTATTGATCAGGATAAGCAGAAACGTTCACGTTGCACCATCCGAACAAAGACAGATCGGAAGCCCACACACATAGAGGCATATTGGTCAAAGTTCAAAAACCTAGCCGAAGCGCATTCCTTTTTGAAGCGCGAATACAGCAAATGGTGTAGAGAGCACAATGCAATAGCTAAGCTGTATAACCAAAAGCGCAATGAGATTCTGTTCATCTCGGCCCAGAAAGAGAAAGAACAAAAAATATCAATCCTAAGTGATGGCATTAAGTTTGATGCGAAGCTTTGGAACGAGTGTGTGGCCGAATATGAAGGAGTGATGCCTGTTCCTAATACAATCTCTGATCATGTCCAGGTAGAGGCTTATAGTGACAGTGGTGAGAAGGATATCGACCTTAGCCACCATTTCGCTGTTAATGTATCTGATCAATTGGAGCCATACCAGTCTTCCGAAGTTCTCCATGAACTATTGGACCCGGTATACGATATCCTACATGTTGATAACCATGCTGCATTAAAACTAATGCCAGAAGTAAAATGTAGCTACAAAGCTATGCGTGAGAAGTTACGCAAGATTAAGCCAAACCGTAATGTAAAGGGTGCGATTTGTGCTCCATTTTCTATTGAGACAAAGCTTAAATCATCGTTCCTCGATTTTGCCATACCAGCGTACTGGGATGGACTTCCTTTAAACCCATCCAAAACAATCGTTAATCTAGCCAGTCATAATGGGATCATTCAGGCTGCAAGTCTTTTAGCGACAGCTTCATTTATGTTTATGGGCTACATGCAAAAGCAGCGTATGTTGCAATCGGATGAGAATGTAGAACTAGAATTTCCTGTGTTCGAAATCAGTGAAAAGATGCTGAATTCTGCAATTGACTCTATCTACCAAGCGCTTCTATTACAAATGGGACGGAAGGCACTGAACTCGATGGGTAAGTGCGAAGAACGATTAAATCTGTGGCATGACGTTGATGTCTGTGACGTCTACGACGATCAGTTTGGAACTGCTGTCCAGATGGGGCAATGGCAGTGCTTTATGCCCCGAAGCAACAACGCGACGTTGCGTAAACTTCAACTATTGGTGCTGGTGGCAAAAATTGAGCATAACCTAGAAGAAGGCTTTGTTCGTCGTCAACTGTCGAAAAGTGGTATCGGAATTACTCCCGTTGATAAATTGAAAGATAAGTACAGCCATATTTCTCATGATTCAATTGAGCGATTTGAACAACTCCGGGCTCAGCTCTATGTATCCCCCAAGAAATTCTACCCCTTGGTTAACATGAGTTCTTTGCAAACCCCCAAACCTGAGCAAGTGTTTATGGCAAGATGCCGTCATTGCGGCCATGTTCCGAATAAAACTATGCGCAAAAAAGATGGGGTCTGGCTTGGAGCAATCGAGTGCCCCAACCATTTAGACGAAGCGGTATCCGGTGAAAGGGAATATGAGGCCGAACTTCATGAATTAGTGATTGAGTGGCAGAAACGTAACCTGAAAAACTTTGATTTTTCTAAGACATATATGTGGGACCTTTCCAGAAAATCATTCTCTACTGAGCTTGGACCTTTCCTCGATGAAGTAAAGCGTCGTCTTTCCGATATGGTTGAGTACAACAGTCTCGCAATATCACTTCCTAAAGAGATCGTAAAGGACAGGCCAGGGAAAAACTTTGCGAAGCGTATCTATGCGAATTATCTCTGGGCGTGTTTTTTCTATGATGCTTATCAAATCAAACTTTCAGAACTAAAGAAGGAGACCGCACGATGAAATCAGGTCTTGAACGGTTGAAGGAAATAGTGACACAAAGTGCGTTTTATCGTTCTCCGAATTATTCCGTAAACGTTAGCTTTAAAGACTTATTCAAACCCGTTGGTGGTTTGCTTGCCTACAATAGCTTGGTGCAAGAGCTAACGGAGGAGATAGCTTTATCTCCTTATGAGATACTTGAAAAGTTAACCCCTGAGTTTCAGCGTTCCAATCAGAAGTGGACGAAAAACATGCAGCAATGTTTCGTTGAAAACCTCTTGTGTGGATGTGAAACGAAAGTACAGCTTTATGATGTGAAAGGCAGGGGGGGAGAGCTGGATGATTCCCTTATCTTAGATGGGTTACAGAGGCTTACCGCTATTGCGGCGTTTCATTCTGGTGAATTCGCTGTATTTGATGAACTGTATTGGGAAGACTTAAAATCTGGAGGTATTTTCCCAAGGTTGAATTTGATCGTTAACATCTACCAGTTTGATTCTGATATTGAGGCATGTCGCTTTTACATTCAGATGAATAAAGGAATTACCCATTCTGAGGCTGATTTAGAAACTGCATATTGCTTTATGCGCAAGCACGGTGAAAAAGTCTAGGTAGTCATTATGGTGTGCATTTTAAGGTCTAAACGGATTGAGTCATCTCGTCAGATATCACTTTGTGGAAAAGTTGTATCTGGTAACGGAGCTCATTATAGGAACATCACCGCTGCGAAGAACGGAGCTCAGCCAGTATGCAAAGACTGTTTAAATTCGCTGGGAATGACAAGATATCAATTGCGGCCAACTAAGAAAAAGAAGCCTAAAGTCAAGCCAAAAATGGCAAAGAAGGTTTCTAGGAAGGTGCATGAGTCCTCTGCGAGACAGCCAAAGTTCAATAGACAGGATGTGTTAGATAACAAGGAACTGTTTATTGGGTGTGCAATGGTTATGTTAGAACAGCAGGAAAGGTTAGATCTGTTCCTTGAGAATAACGCTAATGCCCAAATTGCACTTGATTACTACTATTACGGGCAAACAGCTAGAATGACGGCTGAAAAGTACAAATCGACGCAGGTCAGCATTCCAAATAGAGCCAGAACGGGTCTAATTACGCTTAGTGAAGAAATTGAATGCAACCCATTAGATTGGGCATCATGGCCCGTACAATCTCTCTGGGAGCTAAAGAGAGCGTTATTAAGTATTGCTGTTGAAGCTGTGCCAGAACAGTTAAACAACTAAGAGGAAAAATCATGCACCAGGAAGTAGATCCAAAAGGGCTAACGTGGCCTATTAAACCGTCAATTGTTGTTGATGATTTGGTTGCAGGTACAGTTAATGTGTGCTTATCACCAGAGATCCCACCAGCAGTTTTTTCGCTCAAACAATGTTTTGAAAACGTGCCTTTCAAAAATGAATCTCAAAAAGGCTGGGCTAAGGTGCTTCGTGAAATCGCTGACAACTTAGAACAGAATGACCAATAATGATACCTAGTGGGGTTAGTATGTTGGATTTTGCAGGGATTTGAAAATAAGTACTTTGAAAAGCTTGTTGTTAAAAAAAATATTTTTTCTAATGTCTAATATATATAAAAACTAGGGAGGCTGTTTAGCCCCCCTTGAAATTACAAAATCTAAACAGCAAAAGATTGTTTTACTAGTTCAATGATCTTATCACCAGCATATTGGGTTTTAAACTCAACTTTTATATCTTTACTAATTTGGTGGAACAGCTCTTTAGCGTGTTCAATTTTTCGTTCTTCTTCTTTCCGAAGATTATCTTTTCCATCAACATTTTTCGTCTCAATGATGAAGTTTAGGTAATCACCCGAGTCAGTTTTAACTACATAAGCAAAGTCAGGTGAATAGGAGTAACCTCCAGAAACAGGTAACTTGATTGAGTTTTTAGGTATTTTGGTAAACACGACGACACATTGAATTTCACCTTCTGTAATATTCAATCTTTCCAATTCTGAATCGTAAAAAACTTCTTCGAATAGGTATGAATCTACTGGTGGTTTTTCATTGTTATGTAGAACACCAAGATCACTCGACAATACATCTTTCAGCGGTTCACCATCAGCATCAGTGAACTTAGTAGGGTGCATCGTGTTCGAGATAACGTTGTATCCCAACGCAAACTTCGTAAATGAGTTATTAAGTAAGTATTTACTGAAACCCGACTTAATCTTACGAATAGTCTGAATGTTCATATACTCAGTAATGTCTATCGTTTCACGAACTTCACAGAATACTTGGTGTAGTGTCGATAGCTTGATGAACATTTCCTGTGAAAGTTTCGGCAAAAACTCTGAATAGCTCATCGTACTGAACTTGGAAAAGTCATCGTCAGAGCCAAGGATGCTTTTCGACATAGCGATATCGTTGTGGATATAAACCTTTTCGATACGAGTTTGAACGCCAGTTTTCTTAAATTTACTTGCCTCATCGAGTAGGTAACTCTTGAACAGAGATTTAAACTCACTTTCATCATCAATTTGGTATTCTAACACGGCTTTTTGGTTGATTAGATCCCACAGTTCCCTAAGCTCATCGAACTTACCCACGCGCATTTTAGTGCGTTTTTGACTGCCATTTGCTTTCTTGATCTTGTCTTTCTTAACGCCAGCAGGGAAGGCTTGCGGATATTCAGACTTCAATTTTGAGTAAGCATCAGAACCAACGAAAGTCTCGTTTTTGTCGATAATGTTCTTCCCAACAAGATTCATCATCAGATCAAAAGATGATATATCAGGGTATTTGGCAAATATCTTGTCTTTGATGTCCTGAGTCAGCTTGCTTGGAACTGTCTCTTTAAACGAGCTGTTATTCACTTCTTGAACAAGCTGATTAACAAAGTCTTTCTCTGTAAAGTCAACATAGTAGTTGAGAGTGAAAGGACCGCGCTTATCACGCGCCATAAACTCATTTACTGGCAAACGTAAGCCACGACCAACTTCTTGTAGCTTTGATGTAACGCTTCCGCTTGAACGGAGTTTACAGATCTGGAACACGTTAGGATTATCCCAACCTTCACGTAGTGTCCACTTTGAGAAAATGAATCGTCTTGGATTGTCGAGCGAAAGCAGTTTTTCTTTGTCGTGCAAGATTTCGTTAATCTCTTGCTCGATCTTTTCATCCTTATCGCTGTTATCCTTTGAGAAATAACCACCGTGAACGACTGATACATCAGCGATGGTTTGCTCTAAATACGCTTTATAAAAAGCGTCTTTCTCTGTTTTAAGCAGTTCCTTTGCTTCTGCAACAACCCACTCTTCAAACTTAGTTTTTAAACTACCAGAAATATCATTTCCATCTCGATAGCCTTCGATATCGTCGATGAAGAACAATGTTAGTGGTTTGATGCGTGGTTTGAGCGTCAAATAGTGCCTTTCCAACTTGAAGTGTTCTTTGATCGCTTTGCGCATCATATTGTCTTCAAGCGTTTGCGAGTATGAGTATGGGTTAATTGAACCGCCAGTTTTCAGCTCAATACCATTACTCAAAGCAACTGTGGTTTTGTTCAATGCATCAATGACAAGATCATGGATTGCTGAGTGTGTTTTTGAAAGAGACTCGCCCTTTGCAAGTTTAAACACGCTCTTAGCACCATTCTCGTTTAGCTCAAATGTCGCTTCTTTACCATCAGACTTGATGAATTTTAGGCTTGCATTGTCATCACCAACAACATCTTCAATATACGCATCAATGCCTTTAACCAAGTCGTCGTTGAATGCATCAACGGCCGTTAAGCGATAGACCAGGTTTTTATAGTCATTGTTAAATGTTGCACCATAACGAATGATGTACTGAGCATTAAACTTCTCGATGTTTTCCCACGTTTTGCGTGCAGTGGGGAACTTGTGCGGCTCATCAATGATGATGAATGGTTTTATTGCACTGATTGCCGCAAAAGGCGTATCGAATTGATTGTCTAATAAGCCGACATCATAAGTCTCAGTTAATGATTTAGAGTTAATCATTCCTGAGTTGATGATGAGAACGTGTATGTAGCTCTTGTTAAAGTTACTTGCTTCAACAAAATCATGTATGGCTTGTGGCATATAAGTTTTGGTGTTTTTACCAGAACTTTTTTGACTTTCTACAACATACGTTTTGATCTCACGCTCGTAGTCATCTCTGAAATGCTCCTTCAAAGCATCACTTTTCAAGAAGTTGACTGTGCCAGCTTTGATCGAAAGGGTAGGGACAACCACGATGAACTTGTTAATACCAAAAGATTTATTCAAATCGAACATCGTTTTGGTGTAGGTGTATGTCTTACCAGTACCAGTTTCCATTGAAACATCAATGATATTGCTCTTGGCATTATAATGCTCTGGTATATGGTCGATGCGGTTATACTCGTGAACCATTTTGATATTAGAGTAGTATTGAGCATCTGAAAGCTCTAATTCAGGGTTGGCTAATATACGCAAGGTTGCGTCATTTGATTGCTTAGGTTCAGCACCTAAGAAAACAGTTGTAACAGCATCAACGCCTGTTTGCTGGTGAGGCAAGTTTTTTTCGAAAGTAAAACCTTTTGACATATCAGTTTCTTACCACCAAATCAATTTCAAGAGACTTTTTATTTGCGTAGCCTTTCAGAGCTTCGTTTAGTTCCATTTGCTTTGCACTATCGAAATTGTTTCCGTAGAACACGACTTTGTTAGGCTCAAAATCTTTGTTGTTGTCGAGTTCGTGAAGCAAAGCTTTGATTGTCTCGCTGTTAAAATTAGGTGCGATCAGATACAAGCGTTTGTCGCACAGGTGCGCAGTGTAGCCATTCAAATCTATATCTTGGATTGGTGTTGTTAATAGGCTACCGTCATAAACACACCACGTTGTAAGCAGCGTGTTGTATTGCTTGTCAGTTAGCACCGCATCATCGAAGAATGAGTGGTTTTCAAGGGTTAATTCACCTTCATCTTTTACTCGGAAGTCTTCAACGGTTTCGAAGATCTTAAAGCCAAGATCGCCTTGATAGTCAGGGTTTTCAGCTCTAATTTTCTCTGATGCTTTTAACAATCGATCTTTAGTTATATCGAAAATGGTTTTATAGCCTCTTTCATATGCAGGATGGTCACTCTGTAGAATTTCCTCTATCTGCACAGAAATAAATTGTCGATTGGCATTATCTAAGGTGTTTAAACGAAAGATTGCATTGGCCGTAGAGCCTGAACCAGCAAAGAAGTCCAAAACAATATCACCTTCAGAAACAACTATATTCACCAAATCAGAAATTAGGCTCATAGGTTTAGGATTACTGAAAGGATGAAATCCAAACAAAGTTAACAGATCATTGCTACCATCACTTGTTGTACCAGAGCTATCAAGTAGAGATTCATTGATTAGAATTGAGCGAGGTTTTTTCCCTTTAGGTAGTCGTTGTTTAAATTGAACAGACCAACTACCATCATCTTTTTGATAAAGGCGTACATCTCCTTTCTTAAGATCAGATTCGAATCGTGATTTCGAACGCAGCCAGCTTATCTTATTTCCATTTTCATCATACTCTAAAACAGTTCCATCAGGGCAGGTGATTGCATAGTATTGTTTACCCGATTTTCTTTTAAATGTATCCCAATAAAACTTTGACTCTGAATCTTCTTGATTATATCGTTTTAGATATTCTGGTTTGTAACTCTCGAATAGACGTTCAAGGCTATTCTTTTCTTTCGAATACATCACTATATATTCATGTTCTACTGCCACATGAACAGAATCGTTACCACCGCCTTTTTTATTTTTCCATACAAAATCAGTAATAAAATTCTGCTCTCCGAAAACTTCATCACACAAAAGTTTTAGTTGAGAATGTTCATTTTCATCAATGGAAATACAAATCACTCCATCATCTTTAAGTAGGTGGCGTGCTACATAGAGACGTGGATACATGAAAGTAAGCCAAGCACTATGACTACTTGAACCTTTTGTAGTGAAATTAAGAATTCGAGTAGCTTCATCGATGTTGATTCCAGCTAATTCACTCAGTTGCTGCGGTGTAAATTTTCGATCGTCGTTGTAAGCGAAACCGTCTGAACCTGTATTATACGGTGGGTCAATGTAGATCATTTTCACCTTTTCAGAGTATGCATTGACCATATGCTTCAACACTTCTAGGTTATCGCCTTTGATCAACAGATTTTGGCTATCTTTGTTAACTTCAAGATGGTTGTGTTGCTTATCTTCGTGCAAAAGCGTTTGGGGGGGCAGGTTTGTTAACAGTCGAGCGTAAGACTTACCTAACCAATTTAGAGAATATGACTCTTTCGAAAGCTCAACATCAGACGACTTCACTACTTCAAGCAACTTTTCTTGAATAAAGTTCCCTTGCTTATCAAAGCATTGAGGGAAGTGTTTCTTGAGGATAGCAAGCTGTTTGCTATTGGCTGTCTCAACGTTTGAATATACTATCTCTTCTTTAATGTTCATTTTTGTTCCAAATTCAATGATTTGTAATTAATCGTTATCTGATTTAGCTATGATTTTGATCGATGCCTCTGTAAGCCCAATACGCAATAACTCAGCGATAGCACCGTCTAAACTCTTGAAGATACGAGCCTCATAAGGTTGTCTTGAACTACTCAGAACAAGCGGCTCACCATTCCACTTCATACCGTTAAAGACTACCGTGTACTCACCTTTGCAGCCCACAACTTGCGCCTGATCTAAAATGCCTCTCTTGACTCTTTCCTTCGCCATAGAGCTAAGAATGCAATTTCCGCCATTTATACCCGAAATCATGTACATTTCTCGTTAGTTGTTTCTGTTACGATATCAGATGTCGTAACAGAACTATAGTTTGCTGGCTGCTTTAGGTAGTAGAGTCTGCATTCTTTTGACGGTTGGTTGCCAAGATATTACTCAAAGGTTGGTTCCGCTAAGGCGGCGTTGACTAAAAAGCTTGGGTGTGAATGGCAGTGGGAAGGTGCTTAGTTTAAAATCATATTTGATGCATATTGCTCATAAGAAAGGCCAGAATTCTGTTCTGGCCTTTCTTTTATCTGGCGGTGATAAAGGTTCATGCATCTGGATCAGTAATGATGCTATCTGTAACGTCTTGCACTTTATCGCTGGCCTTATCCAAAGTGAGCTTTGATTCTTCAATACGCGCCTGACGTCGTTTTTCTAACCTAATCTCAAGTTCATCAAATGCGTTTTTAATATCCGTGTTGGCCGCTTCACTTTTCTTTTGCTGGAGCATTGTGTTGAATTGGTCATAAGGAAGCTTCACGAGGACATAGGCGTTGATACGACCTTGTAGAGGGATGACTTCTTGCTCGATAACTCGAAAGCCCACAACAGGTACGTTGTCCACCAAAGTGTCAATTAATTGAGTGTACTGTTCTGTAAGGCCGCTATTGCCGTTGTCCTGGGTATAAGAGCGCTCATTACCTGAGAGTTCCTGTTGGTAAGCTTTAGCTAGAGCGTATTGCGCTTCGAGATTCGCTTTTTTGATCGCAGTATGCAGCTTTTGGCTATCTCCCATACCAACTGCATAAATACCCTCAGAATCAGGCTGAGGAGGGCTTATGGCCCATTCTGGGACTGAGTTAACCATTTCCTTTGCTAGCTTTTGCTCTTGCTCCATCTTGTTAGCAGCTGCTTCTTGTCGAACTTGCTGAGCTTTAGCTTCTCGTTCAGCGATGTCAACAGAGGTGGGGCTATTAGAGCAACCAGCTAATGATAATCCGGCGCTGGCAGCTACAAGAGCTAATTTGAGTTTGTTTTTCATCATGTGTTCCTCATTACTAACCGCCAATGCGGCTTAAACGTCCAATAACTCATAGAATCATAATATGATTCTATGAAAAAGCAAAATACTTGATTTCCATTAACTGTTGCTGCCTAACCAAATACAAAAGTGTTCTTTGTTATCAATAGTGTATTTTCCCTGGGAAATGGTAGTTAATGCAGAAAGCTTTCGGCTGCTTCTAATTTCAATACGCTCAGTGAGTTGTTCTGAGGAAACATTTGAACCATCTAATTCCTTATCATTTTTTGTAAGAGTGCTGGTGGCAGTAACATGCCCACCGAACGATTGAGCCAAAGCGCCTTTGGCCTTTGTTTCTGCAATGAGTTTGGCAGTGTATGGATCGCTAGATATGGGGGCGCAAGCCGATTGAGTGTAGCGGTATGAGGGGTGAGAGTGCTTATTTAACCAATCGGGTGCATTTGATAGAGCATTTGGTGAGAGTAGTAGTATGACAACACAAAAAGTAGCTTTAATTCCATTCATGGTCTGCCTCATTTTTTTGATACCGGCTTTATAACTACATCAGCTGAAATGGTCGTAATGTAACTTAGCTCGGCTGCGGGAATGTTTTGCAATACCACTGGGTTCTCAACGTTCCTATGCACGTATTTGCGAGTAGCATCATCTGCTTTGAACTGAATTCGATGTATATAGCCATTTTGAGTGTTGAGAGTATCGAATGAATCCACAGTGGCAGATAAAGGGATATCTGCTGAGTAGCTGCCAACGGAGATACGGATGCTAATCGACTGGGAAGTTAACTCATCATAAAGGGATTTTGTGTATGCGACTTTTTGATTGTTTCCAGAGTTTTTATGTTTAGAAAGTGAAAGTTGAAAACTGTTTCGAGTCGCAGGTTCCACAACATCAAAGTGCTTGCCAAAAAATGATTTGGTTGGCTCGTAAGGCGTATTCCATGTGACGGACACCATCATGTTATATGTGCCATCACCATTGTCTAGAAACTCTGGTGTTCCAACAATAATCTCCGTGTTGTACTTGAAATAGTCAAAGATTTGCTCATGCAATGTTTGCTTCGCTCTGTCGAACTCTTTGTTATTCTGTTTTGCAATCTGGAATAGTGTGCCTTGAGCAAAAATCTGACGTACAGAGGTACGGTTTTGATCGAGTTTAAGTAACAAGCCATCTCGTTTATCAATTAAGTCAGTGCGTTTTGGAGGCTGGCTATCGCTTGGATTAATTATGCCGTTAAGTCTTGATATCTCATCTCGAAGGTATTGGTTCTGCTCTTCCAGCCGTAGTATTGTTGATAGTCTGTCAGGGTCAGTTTTCAATTTAGAAAGGCCGTCTTGAACGGACTGTTTAGATAGTCTTATCACTGCGTTGGTAGTGAGAGTGACCTTTCCTGATTGATCCAAACTTCTCTGTTCTGTGGTGCTTAATACTTCAAGAAAGCCTGCCGTGAGAACGCGAATTTGTTGCTTTGTTATCTTGTTATCATCAACGACTAAGCTTTGTTCTACGTAAGTTCCAGCATAATCAGAAGCTGATTTTTTGGCTTGTTCAATAGATAGATTTCTTGCATCAATTAGAGTGTCATTGTCCCCGAGAACGTATTTTTCCGTAACCTCAAGCGTCAAGTGTGATGGAGTATCTCCTAATGTTTTTATCTGTGATGCAATAACACTACTAGAAAGTAGCGTCAGCACAGTTGCAATTAAGTAGATTGATTTGTTCATCAGATACCTCGAAGCCTTTTAGTTAGTATCGTTTACTATCTCACGTTCTGGAACATGGGCTTATGTGGCATCGCGCCCAAAAAGGGCAGTTACAGGTGAATTTTGTAATAGTGCATGTAAGCCGATCTAAACGTCTCAATACTTTTTGTGTTGAGATACGGACAAGCGCTGTTAACAGGGTATTCTAGGTGCCTGACACTATAGAATGGAGTACCACTATGACACTACCAAAAACAAATCCCACGGCCTTTTGTAAGGCGTTTATTCAAAGAGAGTTAGTTAGCTGCCAGGAGTCTAAAATCTGGATGTCATACTGGCCTGTCATGGGAAGGATGATTGAACGTGCTGATGAGTTGCGCTTAGCATTTGAAGAGTTGATATCTCGATTTGGTTATTCAGATAAGTTTGAAGGGTTTCCTCCACAGAACTCGTACATATGGCTGAGTTTAGAGCATATTTGGATGAGCACGGACTTTTGTAAGGAAGAGGTTATCCAGACGAGAAGAGAGCAAAAAGAGCTTCTATCTCTCCAGGAGGAAATTGTTCATCTCGCGTCGAAATTAGCCGCGACAATACGGCGTCAAAATGAGTTATATGAGACCTCAGGCTTTATCAGGAATGAGTACCAGTCTCTTGTTGATGCTGTAGAGTTTGCCAGCAATGATAACTACCTGTATGGGAGCCATTTATCAGGAAAGATTAGAGCCTTGGCTGGGCAGTATGACTTAAAATATTGGCCTAGTAGGGCTGATGTCATAGAAGCTATCGCTGACTTTGAAGATGATCAACCAAAGCCACTACATAGTGAAATCCCTCAGAGCGTATTAGACGGACGCGCATCAGATATAAAAGACTTCGTTCTCGCATTCGACAACAAGTTTGATGATCTTAATGGATTACCAGACGGGTTTCGTTTCAGCAACAACGCAATGGCCGATATTATCAATGTCGTACTGGAGCTCTCGCCGGATAAGTTAGCGACAGGTGATGCGGTTAGAATTGTTCGTAACAGACATTCTTAACTTGGGTAAGTGAAAGATATAGGAGACTAGCCATGTCAGGATTCAATTCTAACTTGAAACTTGATTATCTATTTGAAGACGGTACTCGCAGGGCCATAGAGCTCTACACAAGCCCGTATGGAGCCTACATGAGATTGCAGAAATCAGATGATACTGGACAGGAAGTGATTGCTCAGGAAGCCGCACTGATGAAATCTAAAGAGTGTCGCGCATTAGCAAATACTTTGTTGGCATTAGCCGAAGCTTTAGAAAGTGATAACAGTGTTAACGAGGATGATAAATAATCGGTTGGCATAAACATCGCATCATAATATAATACTGTAAAAGAAGGTAAAAAATCGGTGAAGTTAATGGCAGAACGTAATCATGAACATGGCAAAGTCGCCATCACGAAAGATACCAATGGTAACTTTTATATCGAGCTAGAAAATGCACAGGGTGATGCAATTGCTCAGGCTATCTTGACTGCTGAGGATTTTGCTCATGCAATCACAGGAAAGCACACCAATGCTGATATTCGCGTCTACAGAAACGTCGTTGCAACTATTGATAAAAAGCAAGGATCATAATGGAAGCGAAATTATGACAGCTCAAACAACCTCCCAGACCATTGAATCAGAAGCTGATTACCATTCAAAGCTATCAAGAGTAGAAGTACTTATCGTTCAAAAATCTCTTAGTAAAGACGAAGAAGCTGAGCTCAATATGCTGGTGGATGCCATTGAAGCCTATGAGACAATCCACTATCCAATGAGACAGTATACGGACTTAGAAAAGCATCTTCTAAAATTAGGCTTTACTGAGCTGTTTGGGGTTGGTCTGTGGGCCAAAGAAAAGTTCGGTACAGTTGTAGATACCAACTCAGGGACCGCAAAGGTTATTCCTCACATTGAAGCCTCTTTTGACAACTATGTTGGTTTTGCTGAAACCGTTGTTGATCTAAATGCCGCAATAGAAAAATCAGAAAATAGCGAGTTCTTCATTAATGAGCGTGCTAGAGCACGAGAGCAATCAAAGTAAGTAAGATCATGACAAATAAAAAACAAAAAGAGCTGTCCTTTAGACTGCCTCGACCAATCATTGCATTTTCATCTGGTGGGACAAGTCTAAGTGAGCTTGTCAGAGGTAATGGCTATGATGAGTCTGCTTATCCTTGGGCTGCAAGAATGCTTGGTAGATTTCCTTTGCCCAGCTGGCAAAGAGGGTTGGTTTGGACAGAAGAGCAGAACCAAAACTTTATCGAGTCTGTGTTTCAGGGGTATGACCTTGGCTCCATCATGGTGAATAGCTGGCAAGAGGGAGATAACGGTGTGATGATCCCTATGTCAGATATCTTATTGGATGGGCAGCAGCGTACTAATGCAGTAATTCAATTTACAAGGAATGCATTTCCCTATGAAGGTTATTACTGGAACGACTTAAATAGGAGGGAGCAGAGAGTTTTTCTGGAGACTCAGATCGGTATTAAGAAAACACGATGCTTTGACGAAGAAATTTTGAAAAAAGTTTATAACCATTTGAACTTCTCTGGGGTGCGTCACGAACTCTCTCAAATGGCTTAATGTCTGTCTATGGGGAAATTTTGATGTTTTTTTATCTGTTTAATTGGAAGGTTAAGCTAGGTGTTATCTTAACTGTAGGTTTGTTTTTGGGAGCAGTGATTACCTTTGTTGTTGCTTGGGGAACACCAATGCCAAAAGATGTCTTTTCTTACGCGAGTTATTTTATATCATATCGTTGGTTTTTATTTTTCATTGTTAGTGGTTTGTCAGTTGGATCTGCAACAATGAAGTATCATGAAAAAATAATGCAAAGTATTTAAATAAGGTCTAGCAATGTTAGAGCAGTGTCCATATTGTGGAGCGACTTTTACAGTTAATGAAATTGGAGGTGGTGGAATTTGTGGTGCTTGTAGAGAGCCTATAGATTGTCCGCATTGCCAAAAGACAGTTCGAGAAGAGCGAACCACAGGCTTTTTCAAAGAAACTCTTATTGCTGCACCAGATAGCTCTATTTCACAGTATTTAGGGATTACAGATGAAGAGTGGGATGAGTTATCAGTTGAACTGAATGCTAATGATGGGAGTAGTGGAGATATGACTTACTGTTATTGGTTTGAGGTTCCAGAAAGTATATCAGAGGCCATTCAGAATAAAACTGGGTGGGAGGTCGGACAAATTATTGATGATATCCCTGTTTGGGTTGTTGAGAACAATTTTAGGTGACACAGTTATGTGGTTTAAAAAGCACTTTGAATCGTTTTTAATCAGGGTTGCTGCGTGGATTTTGTTGGAAAGAAATGTGTCACGTTCACCAGTGATCAGTCGTCAAGACAACAATGCCATGTTCGAAATGGCGTATGAACTTCGGGAAATTGATAAACGAATACGAAGTGAGTACAAATAGAAACGGGGCCGAAGCCCCGAGAAGTTTAGTCAAATAACTCTTCCAGAGATTTTTTCTTCCGAGAGTACGGCATCGTCGATTTACAATCAGGATACCCAGTACAACCCCAAAAAGAGCTAGCTCGCTTTTTACCTGGAGCCTTACCTTTACGTAGGCGCATTGGCTTGCCGCAGTCAGGACAATCAGGACAATCCTCAGCAGCAATACGCTTTTCTGGTTTCCCACGATTATCAGGAAAAGTTTTTCTACAGGTTTGGTTTTGGCAACCCCAAAAGAAACCGTCACTACCTTTGATGCGTTTTAATTTACCACCACAGTTAAAGCATTCATGAGTAGGACCTTCCGCATTTTTGAAAGCCTTAGCTAAGATGCCTTCTGGCTGAGTTAGGGTTGGAGCATTCTGTTTGAGTTGTTGGATCATTTGAACAATCCAACCTGAGATTTGCTGCATAAAGACGGACATGTTTCCGTTCCCTGTCGCTATCTTCTCCAGTTCCTGTTCCCAAGCCGCCGTCATGCCTGGGCTTTTGATCGCTGCTGGTACGACAGCAATAAGTGCGTGAGCTTTATCTGTGGCGATAAGGAGCTTTTTCTTTCTCTGCAAGTACCCTTTATCGACCGCACCCTGAATAATGCCTGCACGGGTAGCTGGGGTGCCGAGGCCAGCGGTGTCTTTTAGGATTTGCTTGAACTTTTCTTCTGTGACAAAGCGAGCAATGTTTTCCATCGCGCTTAGTAGTGTGGCTTCGGTGAAATGAGGTGATGGCCGAGTCATTTTGTCAGTGATTACCGAATCATTGATCAAGGCTGGTTCACCCTGGCTAACTTTCGGTAATTTCTCTTGCTCTTTTGGTCCATCAAGATCATCGCCTTCATCTTGAGGGGATGATTCTGCATCATTGTTGAATAGTACTTTCCAACCTTGACGTAAAGGAGTTTTGCCGTTGGCCGTGAACGAATGATTGCCGCATTGAACATCAATTGTAGTTTTGTTGAATTCAAAAGGACTGTAGAACTGGGCGATGTAGAAACGACGAATTGCATCGTACAGATTGAACTCTTTTTCGCTCATGGCACTTATGTTGGTTTTGGCCGGAGTTGGAATGATGGCATGGTGAGCGGTGATTTTTTTGTCATTGAACGCTCTTGATGATCTCGATTGGTCTGCTCCAGCCACCAGCCCTGAAACACGCTGATCCGAAAGAATCAGAGCTTGAAGAATATCGGGGATATCCTCTTTCTGTGATTCTGGCAGGTATCTGCAATCTGTACGGGGGTAGGTGGTTGCTTTGTGCTTTTCGTACAAAGCTTGTGCTGCATCAAGTGTTTCTTGCGCACTGTACCCCCAACGTTTGGCCGCGTATTGCTGTAAACTAGTCAAATCAAATGGAAGAGGGGCTGATTCCTTGCCAGCTTTTGTTTCAGCCTTACTTATAAGTGCTTGTGCTCCTTTTACTTGAGCGGCTACTTGCTCTGCATACGCTTTGTTTGTACATCGCCCTTGATCGTCAGAGCACTCTTCTGGCGGCACCCAGTGAGCAAGGAATTGACCGTTTTGAACAGATACACCGACGTCCATCGTCCAGAACGGTGATGGTTTGAAGTTGGCTATTTCACTGTCTCGCTGGCACACAAGGGCGACCGTGGGGGTGATTACTCGTCCTATATGGAGCGTTTGCCCGAAGCCAACCTCTCTTGCAAGTACTGTATAACAGCGAGACATGTTCATACCCACTACCCAGTCAGCTCGCTGGCGAGATAGGGATGCGTAATAAAGAGGTATTGTCTCCTTGCCATCTTTGATGTTTCGAAGTGCTTTTCTGATACTGCTTTCATCAAGAGCAGTTAAACAAACTCGTTTTACGGGGCCTTGGTATCGGAATCTATCGAGTAGGGAACGAGCGATCGCTTCGCCTTCTCTGTCATAGTCAGTCGAGATATAAACTGTGCTGGCTTTTTTCACCAGCTGCTCGATCACTTTATATTGCTTGGAAGAGCTACGCCTCACCTTGCTACGCCATGATTCAGGAGAAATAGGCAGTGTTTCAAGGGACCATGCTTTATATTTCTCGTCATAGTCATCGGGCATATAGAGTTCTAATAGATGACCAAGAGCCCAGGTTATTGCCCGGCCACTTCCATCATGAATAAAACCGTCGCCGTGCTGAGTTACTCCCATCACAGCTGCGAGGTCTTTTGCTTGGGATGGCTTCTCACAAATGTACAGATCCATTTAAGCGCACTCCTTTGGTTTGAGCGCGATGTCTTGAATACCGTTTTGCTGCGTAGAAAGGTTGGTCAGCTGTTTCCAGTTTTCGGAGGCATCGGCTATTAAGGGGGATTTCTCTGTGCCAGCAATAAAAGCTAGGTTGGCAGAGATAACGACTGCTGCTTCTTCCGGAGTGCCACGTTGTCCGGCCTCAACCAGCATGATGTTCAGCTCATCAAAGAGCTCAGCTTTAGCTTGAAGAACGAGAAGCTCTTCTTCCGTCAACTGAGTATGTGATGAGCTGGTGGTTACTTTATGGCTTTGCATGGGTTTACCACTGTAAATGGGCGAGTAGAACTGCGAACGATGTTGCGCTGTTCATTCGTCATTTTTTGTGATGTGCAAAATTGCGTCCAAGCGGTGAGATAATCTTGGTAAGTGTGTTGTGGCGGATTGCACTGACCAACCAGATCGCTTGGGATGCTGCCTGTTTCGCCTTTTTCTTTCTCGATGAACTGCCAATCGCGTTCATCCATGCCATTACCGCTATCACAGAAACGCTCCCAGCGTGATAGTTCGTATAAGGAGTACCCTTTGCCTTTCACACCAGAAGAAAGTTTTTTGTATGCGGAAATGGCATCTTCCATGTTGGAACCATTTTTATCCTTCTGCTGTTTTATCAATGCGCTTTCATTATTCGCGCCGAGACTACTTGGACCTAATACATGGATGTAATCGGGTTTGCGAAATGCTGCTTCACCCAGTCCTAAATCTTCATAAGAAACATTGAGACCACGATCTACACGATCTTGCTTCTTATGTGCTTCGATATCAGCACTGCCACGATTTTCAGCAATATTCAAAAGGAAGTAATAGGCATCGACATCATCATCAGACGCAAGCAGTTTGTCAGCCTTCGCTTCGTAGATAGGAAGGTTCTCTTGAATCCATTGATCTGTCGGCTGCTGAGGAATGCCGTAGCGTTGGTGCAATTCTGCGTTTGTTGGTGGGATATCTTTGGTTGAGGAACACCCAGCCAAAATAGCTAACCCTACAAGTACTACTAATTGCTTTTTAATCATCTGCTTACCCATTGAATTGTTGCTCCAACCATTGTTCATCAATGGTGTCGATTGTCCGGCCATCACTGTTGCTTAAAAGCTTACGAGTAATGGCTGTTGTCCAGTTATTAACAAGAGACATGTCAGACTGAGCCTGATGCAAAGCCTCTTTGTCTCCCTGCATGTTGTTAGCGGTTACTGCCTGTGCTTGGCGCTTTAAAGCATCAAGTGCCAAATAGGCAGCATCGGGCAATGTTCTTTCCATACAACTCTCCTGATACCAAATAATGATGCTGTGTATTTTATCTGGTCACTCAATCATCTCTGACGCCTCAAACTGCCCAAAATGGACAGGAGGGGAGATATGAGAAGACAAAAGGGTCTGCGAGCATATACGCACGGAAAAAGCGCAGGTAAATAAGAACCAGATGATAAGTAGTGCCTTTAAAAAATTATTTGGTGGGCGCGGTGAGAAAAAAGTAGAGGTAGTAGCTTCCCAGATTAGGGATTTAGCTGACGAAGAGATACCTCGATACCCGCCGTTTGCCAAAGGGCTACCAATGGCCCCAGTCGATAAAGTGTTGCAGACACAGAACGAACTTATTCAAAAAATCAGGAGCACTTTAGGTTTTACTCAAGAAGAGTACGACCGTTTAGTCATGCCTGTAATTGGCCGTTACGCGGCGTTTGTTCATTTATTACCAGCATCCGAAGCTCATCATCATCGGGGTGCTGGTGGATTGTTTCGTCATGGGCTGGAGGTGGCCTTTTGGGCAACACAGGCATCTGAGTCAGTTATTTTCTCAATTTCAGGCTCCCCTCGTGAACGAAGAAACAATGAGCCGCGATGGCGTTTGGCATGTTGTTTTTCAGGGTTATTGCATGACGTTGGTAAGCCATTGTCTGATGTTGTGATCACAAACAGCGATGGTAGTAAAACGTGGAACCCATATTCAGAAACTCTGGTTGACTGGGCTAAGCGCCATAATGTGAGTCGTTACTTTCTTCGTTGGAGAGATAGAGAACACAAACGGCACGAGCAATTTTCGCTGCTGACCGTCGAACGAATTTTGACTCCAGAGGCTTTGGAGTTTCTAGCTGATCCCGGCAAAGACATTGTTGAATCCATGCTACAGGCAATATCAGGTCTTAGAATCAATGACCCGGTAACAAAGCTAATGCTTAAAGCTGATGGTGAAAGTGTTTCTCGTGACCTCAAACAGAATCGCCTAGATGTCGATGAGTTTGCTTACGGTGTTCCTGTTGAGCGTTATGTATTTGATGCTTTACGTCGATTGGTTAAAACGGGCAAATGGAAAGTCAATGAGCCTGGCGCGAAGGTGTGGCATTTACATCAGGGTGTGTTCATTACATGGAAGCAGGGAGCCAGTGATATTTATGACTTGTTAACGGAAGATAAAATTCCTGGCATTCCTCGTGATCCAGATACCTTGGCTGATATTTTAATTGAGCGTGGTTTTGCTCTGAAAAACGTATTACCAGAGCATGGCAAAGATGTTTTCTATCGTTATTGGGAAGTGATCCCTGAATTACCTCAAGAAGGGGAAGAAGTCACAGGGAAAATCAAAATGCAGATGCTGCGTCTTGAATCGTCGGAGTTGGTTTTTACCACTGAACCGCCTGCGGCCATCGCGGGTGAAGTTATTGGCGATGAGGACGAACAGGAACTTGATGCCAGTGAGCTTGATGACGATGCTCCGGAAGATGGAGATGAGAACTCTGATTCGCTCACCGCTACACCAGAGCCTATTGGTTCTCTTGATGATGGATTCGAAATTCCAGATTTTATGGCAGCACCGCCCTCAACGGACTCTCAATCATCGGAACCGAAAGGTGGCACTTCCACCGATACCAAAACAAGCAAGAATGACGATAAAGCTGATGCCCCAAAAGAACCATCAGCACAAGAAATCGCTCAAACCGCAGCACCATTAGCATTAGACGATCCATTGAAAGGGCTGAAAGATGCTGGTGGGGCATTAGGAGTTTGCGATTTCCCATTCGACGCATTTGGGCTCAATACCGAGCCTGATACAACACAAAAAGACAAAGCTGAAACGCCAAATGTTCCAACAGAACAAAGCGAAGAGGACACATCTTTACCCGGCATAGACAACATTCGCTCGGGTAAGAAGCGTCAACCTAAAGCATCCGCAAACACGGCAGCATCCTTGTCACCGAATGAGTTTTTTGGCCCTGAACCGAGCGCAATATTTGATGCCCCACCAATGCCGCCAGAGGATATGTTTGCACCAATAGATGCTGTCCCTTTGGATGCCTATGACTACTCCCATGAGATGGAAGAGCGTGAAGAGTTTGTTCCAACAGAACATTTCCAAGATGCAGAGACATATTCTTCTAGTCAGCAGGATAAATCGAGTGATGTTGATGTGCGTGGTCATTTGGAGAATGTTCTAAGTGGATACGGCGCGGCAGAAAGTATTTTAAAAGAAGCCATTATTCCTGTGCTGGATGGACACAAAACATTAGGTGAAGTGCTTTGCTTTATGAAGAAAAAAGCAGTGATCCTTTATCCAGAAGGTGCCCGAGCACTTGGGGCTCCAGCCGAAGTCTTGAACACGTTATTTGACGCTGGCGCTATCGTGCCTGACCCAGTTCATCCAAACCGGAAGGTTCATGATTTTAGTGGCATTAAAGGGTTGTTACTTTCTTCTGATATCTCAGATGTTATCAAAGCTGCGATAGAACAAGCTGAGAAAGACTTTGACCCAATTCGTGAAGTTAGTGCGCTAAATGATAAACGCCAATCTGGCAAGAAAGCTGAAAAGGCACACTCAGAAAAGAAGGTTAAGAGCCAGCAAACCAACCAATCTACGCCGAAAAAGCCTAAACCTGCAATGGATATTTCGGCATTACTGCCCGGAGAGCAAACAGGTGGCCGCTCATCTGAGAATAAAAGAATCGCACAACAAACGGCACAAGGTAAGAAGGGCACAGCAGCTAAAACTCAAACCGAACAGCACAAAAATGAGAGTGAAAACAGTGCTTCTAATGAGGAAAAGCAAAATGTGTCACGTTTACCTAAGCGCCAAAAACCAAAGACAACGGTAAATAAACCACCAAAAGAAACGCGGCCAGTGAGTCTGGATTTCGATTCTGATTTAGAACTGCCAATGACAAAAGTGGTCGGGCAAATAGATCTAGAAGACGAGGAACCTAAAAAGCCTCAGAAGGCGAAAGAAATTAGTGATGAGGACTTTTTACCTCCTCAGTCTGACATTGATGCAGAGGAGGCAATTAGGCTTCTGAAAGAAATGATAAAAAACCAAAAAGGACGATGGTTAGTCGGTCCGGTCATTAAGGAGGATGGGTGTTTGGTAACAAGCGATAAGGCTCTGGAGAAAGTAACTGGTGAGTGTACGAATCTTAGCAAATCTATGCTGAGAGCATTACTCGCTAGTGGGCAACGACGCCCAAGAATGACTATTCGCCAGGGGAATTTAAGGTTAGAGGTGGAGTAAAGATAGATGAGCATGGATTATGACCCACTTGGGTATGAAATGCCGTGGAGGCCAAATTTTGAAGGTCGTGCAGCGCTAGGGTGGGCAGCTGCCAGCGGTGTGGCCTTGACGGTTAATCAAATGGCAGAGTCAATGCCTCCGGAACCGTTTTATTGGATGACTGGTATTTGTGGTGTTATGGCAATGTCCCGAATCCCAAAAGCCATGATGTTACATCGTCTCCAGAAGCATCTATTTGGTCGTGAACTGGAATTTATCTCTTTAAAAGAGCTAGAAAAAATGATGGCTGGCTCAGAAGATGATATGTGGCTTGGTCATGGTTTTGTATGGGAAAAGCGTCATGCTCAGCGTGTATTTGAAATCATCAAACGTGACTGGCACACCTTTACTGCTCAAGAGCCTTTAATCAAGAAGACGGTTCGCGTCCTTAAAGGCAAAAAGAAAGAAGATCCAATGGGGCAAACATGGATTCACGGTGTTGAACCAAAAGAAGAGAAGTTGATGCAACCGTTGAAGCATACAGAAGGCCACACGCTTATTGTAGGTACAACAGGTTCAGGCAAGACTCGTATGTTCGACATTATGATCACGCAGGCTATCTTGCGCAATGAAGCAGTGATCATTATCGACCCTAAGGGTGATAAAGAAATGAGGGACAATGCAAGGAGAGCTTGCGAAGCTATGGGCCATCCAGAGCGATTTGTTTCCTTTCACCCTGCGTTCCCAGATGAATCCGTGCGATTGGACCCTCTACGTAACTTTAGCCGTGTGACGGAGATTGCGAGCCGTTTGGCCGCGTTGATACCTTCGGAGGCAGGTGCAGATCCATTCAAATCATTTGGTTGGCAAGCACTGAACAATATCGCTCAAGGTCTTGTACTGACTTATGAACGTCCTAGCATTGTTCTGTTGAAACGATTTTTGGAAGGTGGTGCCGCAGGTCTGGTTATCAAAGCTGTACAGGCTTATTCAGCACGAGTAATGGAAGACTGGGAATCAAAAGCAGCACCATATTTGGAAAAAGTGAAAAATGGCAATAGAGAAAAGCAAGCCTTTGCCATGATGAAGTTCTACCAAGATGTTATTCAACCAGAGTTCCCTCACTCAGATTTGGAAGGCTTATTGTCGATGTTCCAACATGACTCGGCACACTTCGGGAAAATGGTTGCTTCACTGCTTCCTATCATGAACATGCTTACCTCGGGTGATTTAGGAAAGATGCTGTCTCCCGATTCAAGCGATGTCGATGATACCAGGCCAATAAGTGACTCAGCCAAAATAATAAACAATGGCATGGTTGCATACATTGGTCTGGATAGTTTGACCGACAGTATGGTTGGTTCTGCAATCGGCTCTCTTTTCTTATCTGACTTAACAGCTGTTGCTGGTGATAGATACAACTTTGGTGTCAACAATAAGCCCGTCAATATCTTTGTGGACGAAGCCGCAGAGGTGATCAATGACCCATTCATTCAGCTTCTCAACAAAGGTCGTGGCGCGAAACTTCGACTATTTGTTGCAACACAAACATTCGCTGACTTTGCCGCTCGGATGGGTAGTAAAGATAAAGCACTACAGGTTCTGGGAAACATTAACAACACATTCTCATTGCGTGTAATTGATCCTGAAACACAAAAGTTCATTACAGACAACTTACCGAAAACACGTTTGAACTACGTCATGAGAACGCAGGGCCAAAATACGGATGGTGAGCAGCCGATTATGCATGGGGGCAACCAAGGGGAACGGCTTATGGAAGAAGAAGCTGAATTGTTCTCTACGCAACTCCTGGGGATGCTGCCCAACCTTGAGTACATAGCCAAAATCTCTGGGGGGAAGATAGTCAAGGGACGGCTACCTATCTTGACATCTTAATGGCGAAATATGAGTGCGAATAAGTATAAAAATTATGAGGTTACTAGAGTGGTTGATGTGAATCCGCACAAGAAAGTACTAAGCGTGATCCGA
Source organism: Vibrio sp. YMD68 (assembly GCF_029958905.1). NCBI lineage: Bacteria > Pseudomonadati > Pseudomonadota > Gammaproteobacteria > Vibrionales > Vibrionaceae > Vibrio > Vibrio sp. YMD68. Next base: position 92,828 of record NZ_CP124615.1, read on the forward strand.
AAGCGTGATCGAAAAAATGCACACACACTGGCACTGCTGTTTTTTGATTGGCCTGCAACCAATGATGTGATTGAGCAACTATGTTGTTTCATCACGGATGGGATCAAATCGGAGAAAGAGCCAGTGATTTATCCGATTTTGGAAGAGGCATTAGATAAATATAGCGGTGTAGTGTTCCATGCGAACAAACGTAAGTACGAGGACCCGGTAAGACTAGGGGTTTTCTTGGAAACCATCATCACTGAAACAGCCAAAGCGCTAGAAATTGAGATTGAAGATTCACTAGGTAACAAGTGGTCTGTGGAGAAAGGTGAGCCTTTTTCTCACTGGCTTGCAGACCATAAAGGTGAATTATTCATTGTTCCACATCAACATCAGAATGAATGCAAACTTCGCAAGGCTTTGTATCAGTTAGTCGCTAGCGAAAGTGTAAAAACAGTATTAAGGAGAACCAATTATGAAGAAGCCGTTGTGGCTGGTCGTTTGGTTGCTAGTCATTGAGGTCTTGGTGATTCTTTTGCTAGTACCTGGTGATTGGACAGATAAAACAATTCAGCGTGAATCAGAGCTGGTGGAGCAGAACTTAGGCTATGAAGCTAGACAGTGGATTAGTGATACAGCTGGGGACTGGTACAAAACTAGTGTGCTTGATTCTGGCTTTTATGCTGCTATGTATCACACGTTAATTCCAACAGAAGAGGAACGTAGAAAGTCGAAAGGAATGGAGAATATGGGCCAAGCATGGTTCGTTTGGGTGGAGGGGCGAATTGAAGCCTTTACCAATGTAATTTACCAGTTCTACACGCGGTTAGCACTTTTGTCCTCATGGGCACCGTATCTGCTCATCTTGTTCATCCCGGCTGTTTATGACGGTTTGATGAGTTGGAAGATCAAACGAACCAACTTTGACTATGCGAGCCCTGTTGTCCACCGATATAGCATTCGAGGAACGTTCTTCCTAAGCATGGGGCTGTTTATTACCTTTTTTGCTCCCATAGCTCTAAATCCAATTGTAATCCCCGCTGTGATGATGCTCTGTTGTGTGTTGTTGGGACTTGCATTCGGCAATTTACAAAAACGAGTTTAACCAAAGGATATTCAATATGAAAAAGACTGCGCTAACAATCATTGCTGCATTCATGCTTGCAGGTCCAGCAGTGGCGAAGACAGATAAACCCTATACGGAGGAAGTGGAAACTTTCTTTGAGACCTTCGAACTGATGTGTGAAAGTTGCGCCGAAGTTTCGGAGTTTATGGTTCAGACACTAGAAGAGAAGTGCGATCAACCGATAACTATAGAAAATATTCAGAATGTAACGAAAACACACCCTCTCTATGCATTTCTTCTGGCTATGGGGAACATGAACCCAGATGGAAAACCTCTTAGCTTTCAGTCTGCCGCTGACAACGTGGACTGTAACGATGGAATGAAGTGGGTAGAAAAGACCCAAAGCGCGATGAAAGCAGCATATCAAGAGCAGAAGAAGCAAGCGCAAAACGGATAATTCACATTTCATTGCAAAGGCGGCCATTTATTGGCCGCTTTTTTGTGTCACTCACTTTCACATGTGAAAGTCTTAATGCTTCCCAAATGGACAAATACAGCGCTGTGAAATGAGCACGAGATCAGGTGAGAATAAAGAAAAATTAAATAGCAATCAGTTGGAGGTTATATGTCTTCTCATACTCATACAGCAAATAGTTCTGAACGCTCTGGAGCCTTATGGGGCGTAGGGCAAATTATCCTTTGGCAGTTAATCTTTGCCGTAGGTTTCTTTTTTGGTATTCAGTATGGCGATCTTGTTCGCTTGTTTTAACCTTTCACATTACCCGCTCTAAAAACGGCTTTATGCCGTTTCTCTCTTTATAAGACCACTTTTCGCCCAAGTTGCCCAAAAAGGGCGTTAGCCCGTGGCGTGTTTGTTGAAAAAATCTTCCAGAATTGGCGACATTGGAAATTGGAAGAGATATGGAATGAAGCCCGTCAAAATCCCACGTCGTATAGACGAACCGCCGCACATGCTGCTCTGGAGTGCAGATGAGCTGGCTCCTATGCTTCTTGGCCTTGTCATCGGAGTGATGATGGGCAAAGCCTTGATTTTTTTCTTAATCGGCTTGGCCGTGACCAATTTATATCGTCGATTTCGTGATAACCACCCTGATGGCTACATGCTTCACATGCTGTATTGGGGGGGATTCATCGCAACAAAAGCAAAATCTTTGAAAAACCCATTTATCCGGAGGTATTTCCCTTGAATTTAAAGGCGTATTTAAAAACCTGGGAGGGCACTCAGGCTGAAAATAAATGGGGGCGAGTCTTCGTCCTCGGTCTGATCTTCACCGTCTTGCTGCTAGCTGTGAAGTTGTTTAGCAAAGAGACCATTGTGACCGTTCAGCCTTGGACTTTGAATGAAGAAGCTTGGGTATCACAAAAAAATGCCTCTCAATCATACAAAGAGGCGTGGGGATGGGCTCTTGGAACGCTGATGGGTAACGTAACTCCCGGCAACGTTAACTTCATCAAAGAACGTATGGAGCCAATTCTAGCACCGACTATTTATCAAGAGTTTATTGATGCACTTGAAATCCAAGCGCAAGAGATTCAAGCAGACCGAATCACTATGCGATTCGAACCTCGTTTCGTCGAATACGAAGAAACGACTGACAAGGTTTTTGTGTATGGGCACTCCTTTGTTAAGGGGGCTGCTTTTGACGCAAAAGAGCAACGTACAGACAGAACATACGAGTTTGAGCTCCGCGTTTCGAACTATATGCCTGTCCTTGATTATATGACCACTTATGAAGGTCGCCCTCGAACGAAGAGTGTTTTAGACAAATTAGAACGTAAAGAAGAGAGCCGGAGAAAGCGTAATGAAGGTTAATTCGATTGTTTTGGCGCTTTCAATTGCGCTTGGTGTTTCAAGTGCAGTGAATGCATCAGATGAAATACCAGTTGTTCCTGTCAGTGTTATGAAGAACAACGTTCCAGCCCCAATAATCCCTGATTCAGTAGCCAAACAAAGAGCTACAACTACTCAGGCCAATAGCTCGAATCTGGCTGGTGGTTACACTGAAAACTCACAACTGGTTATGGAGCCTGGGGTTAATCAGATCATCCCTATTGCTATTGGTCATCCCAACCGAATCGTTACTCCATTTGGTAAGCCGGAAGTGACGTCAACATCCTTACAGCCGGGGCAAAATAAAGGTGAATGTGGGGAAATATGCATCAAAGAGAATGTTATCTATGTGGCTACGGCCAAAGAATACCCAGTAACCATGTTCATTACAGAAAAGGGCTCAGAAGCTCGTGCGCTGAGTTTAACAATGGTTCCTCAAAGAATCCCACCTCGTGAAGTGTTTTTGAAGCTCGACAATAACAGCTTAATACCTGGCATGTTTGCAAACAACAAAGCTAAAAGCTGGGAGCAAAGTCAGCCATATATCGAAACACTTCGAACAGTATTCAGAAAACTGGCTCTTGGTGAAATCCCTAATGGCTACTCCATGAATCGAACTCCAAGCAATGTTCAATTACCTCAGTGTGCGCAGCCTGGTATTTCAGTCAATTTTGCAAATGGACAAATGATGATGGGGCATCATTTGACTGTATTTGTAGGTATTGCTCGAAACGTCACAAGTGAACCTATTGAGTTCAAAGAGCAATCTTGCGGAAACTGGAGTGTTGCTGGTGTGACTTCATGGCCGCATAAGGTTCTTGAGCCAGGCCAGAAAACCGAAGTGTACGTGGCAGTAAAACAGCGCGAGAAAACCGAATCGGCTACTCGTCGTCCTTCACTGTTGAGCGGAGGAATGTAAACGATGATTAATATGAATTGGTGGAACGAGCTCGATCCAAACAAAAAGCGTTGGGTTGCTGTTGCAGGTGGTGTTTTCGTTCTGTTTGTGGCTGTGAGTCTTTTTTCTGATGAAGGTACAAGTGACTCCAGCAATAAAAGTCGTAAAGAAACCATCCGTCACGTATTAACAGATAAAGGTACTCGTGAAGCGGGTATGGATGCATTGGTTGGCAATCTCAAAACAACTAAGGCTGAACAAGAGCAGTTACGTCGTGAGCTGGACAGAGTAAAGCGTGAGTTGGAAGACACAAAATCAAAAGCTGGCGCATCAGTAGATATCGGTAAAGAGCTTGATCAACTAAAGCGCGATGTTAAGGAGCTTTCTCAAGAAAATAGAAACTTAGCGCGAGATTTAGAAAAAGCTCAGAAAGACGCTGAAAAACGTTCAGGGAAGCCAACAGCTGGTGGCGCTGAAACTGGTTCGACAGAGGAACAGGGCGCTCAACAAGCTGGTGGATACACCTCTACCGAAAAGCTTGATTACAAGGACCCTAATGAGTTCTTTAAGAAAGCTCCACTACCAGCTGACTCTCACAGCAAACCAACGGGTAAGGAATCGGATAGATCAGGTAAACCTACCGCTCAACCGGGAATTCGAATTGTTAACTACACAGAGTACAACGAAGCAGAAGAGAAAGCGGCGGAAGAGCAGGAGGACCAAGACAACTCTATCTACTTACCTGCGGGTTCAATTCTTACTGGTGTAACGATCACTGGTATGGATGCTCCTACCGCAAAGGGAGCAAGAAAAGACCCTTTCCCAGCAACAATTCGACTCCAGAAGGAAGCTATTTTACCTAACCGATTCAGAGCCGATGTTCGTGAGTGTTTCTTGATTGTATCCGGTTACGGCGATCTGAGCTCAGAAAGGGCATATCTACGAGGCGAGGTTATTTCCTGTGTTCGTGAAGACGGCGGCGTAATTGAGTCTCGCTTGGACGGATATGCAGTGGGTGAAGATGGTAAAGCTGGTGTACGTGGCCGCTTAGTATCTAAACAAGGTGCAATGATAGCCAAATCTTTGACGGCTGGTTTCTTGAGTGGCTTTGCTCAAGCGCTTGATACAAACCCAGTTCCAGTTATCAACACTAATCCAACAGACACACCTGTATATCAACAAGTGTTCAATGAAAACACTTTGCAGAGTGGTATATCAAAAGGCGCATCAAGTGCGATGGAGAAGGTTGCTCAGTTTTATCTTGATATGGCTGAGGGAATGTTCCCTGTAATAGAGGTCGATGCAGGTCGTCAAATTGACGTAATTATCACCAAGGGACAGCAACTAAAACTTAAATCGCAGGGGACAAAATAATGACGAAAAAAACACAAAAGCTGACCAGAAAGGGCAGTTTCACAGGGGGCTTTCCAATGGTTAAGCCCATAAAATCTACAGTGTCGATGATTTTGGGCAGCGCTTTATTGCTATCAGGCTGTACCTCAATCGGCAGTGATGAGTATAGCTGTTCAGGTATTCCTGATGGTGTTCAGTGTATGTCAGCGCGAGATGTCTATGCGGCGACAAACGATGGCAATATCCCACGCTCAGTAAAGCCTGGAGAAGAGCCTGTTTCTGTTTCAGGAGAAATAGCCAACTCATCATCGACGGGAGATTCAGTGATAGACAATTACGTCACACCGCGCCTCCCGAATCGTCCGGTGCCTATTCGTACTCCAGCACAGGTCATGCGCATATGGGTAGCCCCTTGGGAGGATACTAATGGTGACTTGATTGTGACTGGGTACGTTTACACCGAAATAGAACCGCGCAAGTGGGTAATTGGGGAAGGCACTCAACAAGATGTACCTATGCTCAAACCCTTGCAAACGATAAAACCCAAAGCTAATTCAGAAACTAAATAGGAGAACTTAGCAAAATGAACGTCACATCCACATCAAACAATAAAGTCAACCTTTTGTTCTGGGTGGCGTTGGCTCTGGTGATCAGTTTTATGTTTGCCAATCAAGCCCACGCTGGTACAGGCGGTACAGAATTTGATGATATCTGGACCACCATTACTGACTGGACTCAAGGTACGCTTGGCCGAATCATCGCAGGTGCAATGATCTTGGTAGGCATCGTTGGTGGCATCGCTCGTCAAAGCTTGATGGCATTTGCGATGGGTATCGGCGGCGGTGTCGGCTTGTACAACAGCCCTACCGTTGTTGAATCTATCATGACAGCAACTCTTGAAACTGCTGACAAAGTTGCCCCAGTTGCAATTCAACTAAGCAACGGATTAGGTATGTGATTTCATACCTAATAGTACTTTGTAAGTACTTGATATAACGGGCAGTTGAATATCTCAACTGCCTTTTTTAAGACTGAAAATCAGGAAAACAATCATGGAAATTACAAATAAGGCTAACAATAAAGCCAATCTTCTTTTCTACGTCGGTTTAGTAATGATCGTTGGGCTTATGTTTGCGAATCAAGCTCACGCTGGTACTGGTGGTACAGAGTTCGATGACATTTGGACCACCATCACCGACTGGACTCAAGGTACACTGGGCCGCATTATTGCTGGTTCAATGATTTTGGTAGGTATCGTTGGTGGTATCGCTCGTCAAAGTATCATGGCATTCGCAATGGGCATCGGCGGTGGCGTTGGTCTATATAACAGCCCTACGGTTGTAGAAGCGATTATGACCGCTACATTAGAGTCAGCTGAAAAAATTGCTCCAGCAGCTATTCAGATCAGTAACGGCTTAGGGCTATAAGGTCTCAATACTCACTTTAATCCCTCCTTTTAAACTTGGCATTTTTGGTTTCAGTCGTCAGAAAATGCCAAGTGATCCCCCTCCCATAAAAACGCTTTAAAAACGCTCAAATTGGGCAGTTACACAGTCTGTGTATAGCCGATTACTCCAGTAACCTCCTGTATTGGGTTCTTGTAACCCTATTCAATAGCTATTGGAGAAAACATTATGAATAAGTTCAAGCTAAGGCTACCAGTCTTGCTTGGTGCGATGGCCGCAATTGCTGCGCCATTAGCTCAAGCGGAATTGTTAGAATACAGCTTTAATACACCTGATGGTGCAGAACGCACATTATCTCCAAGCACCGTTTACGCCAACCCAACAGGGAACATAAAGTTCGCGTTGAGTGCAGGGATCGACCGTAAGGTAAAAATCTCTATCGTAAGGCCAGACGGTTCAGTGGTGAATTCGGCTACGAGTCACCTGCTTGGAGGCACAGACCGTATTACAGTTAATGGAAAATCCTACTATGGTGCGGAGTTAGAACTAGCCGCGCCAGGAGAGGGCGAGTATTCATTTAAGGCAGAAATTCTTTCTTCTGATGGTGAATCTGTTCAAACAGACAATTATAAAGTGTATGTGGACCTTACTGCTCCGACTTTATCTAATGTCGTTGTTAAAGGGGAGTGGAATAGAACGTTATCAGATGGGACATTGTTGAGGGGGCCTAATCGTTTTTCTGGAATAGAAGTGGATGCATCTGATGAGAATGGAGTTGAAAGCGTTATTGCTTACTCTATTGATAGTAAAGGTGTAAAACACGGTAATGCATCAACCGAATTAGGTGATAGGGTTGCTCAGATGAATGACTGGCATACAGTTTTCCCTAATGGGGAAGATGTATATACCCTAAATTTTGTCGCTACAGACAGGGCTGGTAACTCGTATACATTGAGTTATCCGATTGCATGGGACAGTGTTGGTGCAAAAACGGGGGAGAACCCTGTTCCTGTAGCTATCTATGATCCCAATAATCCAGCAGCTGGTTCCTATACTGTTAATGGCAACAGTGTTACTGGCTACGTGCCATACAGCCCTGGAATGACCGTTTACTCAGACAGTTACCATGCGCTGTTTGCTATACCTAAAACCAACGATTATGGCAGCACACCATATGGCGTAAATGAAGGTGGTTGGTGTAGTAGGAACTGTATTTCAAGTACAGTAGTAGTAACGGATAATGATTATGTCTACAAGCGAACACAAGATGATATATTCACAAGTGATTCACAGAAGACAAAAGCATTTGGTATTTATGACTGGGTAATGAACTCTGGTGGAAGTTATGCGGTTACTGTGACCCCATCATCAGCAGTCAAAATTGCTCCTGTTGTAAAAAATGTTGAATATCTTCGTAGTGACGACATATGGGTTTATGGTGATGGAGCTATCAACCAAAATTCTTTAAATGCGTTCAAAAAAGTTAAAGTAGAGGTTGATTCTCGTCCGTATACACAAGTTGTATCTGGCACATGGTTATCAGCAGTAACTATTCCGCCAGGACAAACAGTTGTAGAAGCGGATATTGATATATCGTTTAGTGGACGAGGTTGTTCATGGCCGGGATATGGTTCTCAACCGGAAGGGGTTTCTGAACTAGCCTCAACGTTATTGCATAAAACCTTCTGTTATGATTTGGGGTCTCCAGAAGTTATATCTTTGGTAACAAAGGATAACTCTACTCTTGTGACTCATTTGCGAGAACCAGATTCATTTGATGGATGGGGATATGGTCGTTGGATAATCAGTGGTAACTCATCTGTTGCAGCTGTAACTGCTCAAGGTGATGAAATTCCTTTAGAAAGGAAAGCTTTTGAGCGTTCAACAACACACGACTGGAGCATGGAATACTCCTCTCGAAAATTACCAGAAGGCAGTTATAAAGGTTATGTTGTAACTGCGATAGATGGGTTTGGTAATACAACGAGGAAAGAGTTTTTTGCTCCAGAATATAGTTTTGAAATCGATCAAACGCCTCCTTCATTGAACATTTCAGTTGACTCTGGCGCTTCTATTAAGACACTAGATGATGTGATAATTAGTTTGAGTGATGTTGTTGATAGTAACCCTCAAATCACATCCATAGCTTTAGTTGGTGGTCCAGCTAATGAGTCTGTTCAATTGTCATGGCGTGAAGAATCAAATGGTCGATTCCGTTTGGAATACCCTGTGATGTTCCCTTCTTTGGCAGAAGGTGAGAGTTATACTCTGACTGTAAAAGCTGTGGATCACCAGAGTAACGAAGCGACAAAAGCCGTAGAGTTTGACTATAAACCTCGTGAAATTACGCTTTCAGGCGGATTTAACGGCAATATGGCTATTCCGGCAGTTCCGTATGAGTTTACCTATGCAGACGGTAAGAACATCATTGAAACTGAACCTCTAACGTTAAGTGATGGTTCGGTCGTAACTGGCTCATACGACGTTATGGTGACATTGCGAAGTGATGCTCAAATTCCTTTGGTGGTAAACGGTATTCGAGTTGAACCAGGCCAAACAGCTGACATTATGAAAAACCATAGCTTTGCTTCTACTGGAGGACGATTAAGTATTCCAGTTCGAGCTGTTGATGGTGCAGATGCTGGCACAGCAAGCCTTTTGGTTATGACGACAGCGCCTAACTCTCCAGTTTTGGTAGCCAATATCAAAACATGGAAAGCGAGTGAAAGCTTAACGGCCAATACTTGGGAAGTTCGACAAGTCATCGACAACTTCAATGTCCAAGTCTCTGCCGACTCAGGAGTACCATGTCGCTATTCGACGAACCTGCAAGAAGCTCAATCATCAGATCCTATCAAAGACCCTGTGTGTTTTGTTGAGTGGGAGCAGATTCCAGATGAAGCCGAAGTGGTAAACAGTAATCGAGTTGCTGGTATATCTGGTCAAGCATTGCAGATCGGTGAACAGGATGTCACTTATGGTGTATATCTGTTTAACGGCGAAGATAAGGTAAAAATCGGCGGCGGTAACAGAAAGCTAAATGTGGTCTCTGCTTTGGGTTCAGTAACTTACTTACCAGAGTCAGATATTGCTCAAGTAGACCGTGTTATCCAGAACTTAAATGTTCAGTTACGACAAACCTCAGGTCCAAGCTGTATCCTGACGATGGATGCTGAAAAAGCCAAGCAAGATGAGAGTGGACGTGTATCCGAAGCGGCGCACAGAAGCTGCTTATTTGAGTGGAAAGAAGTTCCAGAAGGGCTGCTACAAGATACTCGATACGACACACCCACACTAATTGGTTCATTGGCAGAAAAAGCAACGGTTCCTTTAAGTTGGCGCGTTAGCATTTTCTCTCGTAGTGGAGCTCGTGTAGCGTTAGCGGATGAGACCTTTAACATCGAGGTTGTTGACCCAGCGGTTCCCCAAGTTGATCTGATGACCGATTATCACTTCAAGGACAACATCTACATCGTTCCTATGACTGGTGATTATTTCGGTGATGTCCAAGTGAATGCGAAGCCATCAGACTTGAGGGTTTCTATCTCTAGGAACAATGAAACACTTGAGTCAGAAGTGCATTCATCCGGTATGGGTACAGCGATGAAGGTGAATCGTCGTATTCGAACAGATGACCGCAAACTGTGGGAAGAAGTAACCTACCAAGTTGACTCTTCATATGAAAAAGTACCTGAAATTAAGAGCACTAAAGAATATCGACTGATTGCAATGCCAAGCAAAGGTATTCGTCCAATGCTGTCAATGGATGGTAATACTGTTCTCGATATCCAAACGCTGAACGTAAAAGTCGATATACGCGATTTGTACCGTGGGAACGACGAATATGATGAAGCAACTATGGGACAGTGGAAGGTTCGTCTGTCTCGTCAGATCTCTCCAGGAGAGATTGAACCAATGTCAGAATGGGTGGATGCAGAAAACGGTTCAGCTGAAATAGCAGTTGAAATGTCGAAAGTAGACTCTAGCTACATTCGATTTACCGCAGAAGCGAAGCTTGTTAGCCCAGTTGAAGGATATGAACGTATCGAGGCATCTCCAAGCCCAATTTTTGCTACGGTTCTTCGTGGTAACAAAATTGATGGTGAGGTTACAACTCGTCGTTTATCAGGTGCAGCTCCTTTCAATGCCGCTTTTAAGTTAGGTATTGTCGATCGACTTGATTATCGTTCAGTTGGAGATGTCTTCTGGGAAGTGAGTAATGACGACGGCCAGACATGGAATGAACATGCTACAGAAGAGCGTAGAAAGTACAGTTTCGTAGAGAGTTTTGGTGTTGGTAAATATCTAGTTCGAGCTAAAGTTGTAAACGTAAACTCGGGCTTAGAAAAGTACACTGAAAATGTAGAAATTGTTTCGTATGAAGCGCTTGAAGTTGATGTTCCTGGTCCAGATACGCTCTTGGTGGGTAGTTCTTCTGAATACTCAGCGACCATTATGGATGGCGAGAACGCATTTGATGCAAGTAAAGCTGTGATTGAGTGGTCAGAAGATGGTGGTAAGAATTACACTACTGCGGCTCCACGTATCACGCTAACCAGAGAAGAACCACAACGAGTTAAGTTAATTGCTCGTGTACGTTCGACGATGGCTCCAGAAGATGATGCGTATGCGTATAGCCAAGCCAAGAAAACCGTAGAGTTTAAAGCTGTTAAAGCTCCGCGTATTCGTATTGATGGACCTCGTTTAGTAGAGAAAGACTTTACTTACAAACTAACCGCAGATACTCGACTGCCTTATCGAGATTTGGATGCCGAAGTTAAGGGTTTCTTCACGCTTCCTGATGGAACCATTATTGAAGGCAACACTGCTGAGTACGTTCCAAATCAAGCAGACTTGGATCAAGCTCGTGTTGAAATCAAATACACAGCATGGATCGACGGTTACAAAGAGTCTTCTACATCGGAAACGGTATACAAAGCTCGCGTATGGCAATATGTCTGGCCTGAGTTTGCACTCAGCTACAGAGCAAATGCAGATGTAGCACCAGCTATTGTTAGCGCTTCTGTCCGTCCTGTTGGATTCCGAGGCAAGCTTGAAGAGCCTACCTACGAATGGATCTTACCGGAAGGTGCAAAGCTTAAAGATCAACGAGACACGTCTCGCTCTTTTGAAATCACAGAGCCGGGCGAGCACCTTGTGAAGGTCATTGTGCGCGATGCTCGTGGTAACGAAGCAGAAGCTCAGTTAGCTATAACGATAGGTCAAGCTGAAAGCTATAAGGTAGAGTTAGAATACTCAGGCTCGAATAAGTTGGATCGTGAGCCTCTGGATGTTCTGGTTCGTCCATATATTGAAGGTGGACACCCAAGAGACCGAATTAATGTGATGCAGTACACCGTTAATGGAAAGTCTCTTGAGGATACTGGCCGTTATGGACGAATGACGCTTGAAGCGGGAGAGCACACAATTAACTTCCGGATTAAGTCTGATATGGGCAAAGAAGTGGAGAAAGAGTTGAAGATAAAAGTTATCGAAAACCAAGCTCCGGTTTGTTCTATCGAGCATAGAGAAAGCACATTCGCATGGCTTGTTTATGCCTCATGTGATGATGTCGATGGTCGCGTGAAAGGATTTGAATGGACGCTTAATGGTGAATCTGTTGCCTCTTCATCACGAAGATTGACGATCAGCAAACGCAGCTATGATGCAATGCCAGAAGTTACTTTGACTGGTATAGATGATGCTGGTGGTCGCAGTGATCCTGTGACTCTTCAATAAAATTATGACTATCTAAACCAAGCCCGGCACTCGCCGGGCTTTTTTGTCTCTCCGCTCTAATTGACCAAACAGGGCAACTACAGATGCAGGCTTGTATCCATATCCCGAATAAACTGCCAACTGATGAAAAAGTAACTGACGGTTAAAGGATAGGTATGTTGAAACAAGCAATAGCACCAGTGCTCATGCTGCTTAGTACTGTAGCAACAGCGAAAGATTTTACTGCTGCTGATGTGCAGAAAGCAGAGGCAAAGATTACTGGAATGGTTGAGTTGCCAATTTATGGCATCAATGCAGTAGAAAGTGACGGTCAAATCGTGTTTTTGTCAGAGAATGGACGCTTTGTTATTTCAGGACAAATCTACGATCTCTGGCAAAAGAAGCCTCTCAGTACGTTGACAGAAATGCGCGATGTCGCTGACCGATTTAGGCTACGTGACATGAATGTCGATATAGATGCGATGAATGTGGCAAAGCTTGGGACTGGCCCAAAAGAAGTAGTGGTCTTTGTTGACCCTCAGTGTGGTGCCTGCCACCAGCTAATGGAAGAGGCGAAAGCTCTCAAAGACGAATACACGTTTAAGTTTGTCGTGATACCTATTCTTGGTGATAAGTCAAACCGTTTAGCTCGCGCTCTGTCTTGCATAACTGACCAAGATAAAGCGTTTGAAGCGCTTAGCCAAAGAAAGCTTGGCTCATACCCAACATCATGCAGCAGTAAACGTCATGATCTCACTCTGCTTACCGCACAGTTACTAAATATTCGAGGTGTTCCTTATTTGATTGCACCTGATGGGCGAGTTAATGCTGGCCGACCACAGAATATGGACCTGAAAACATGGCTGGAGAGTGATAAATGAACATTATTACGATAAGAAAAAAGCTCCAAGAAAAGCTTATCCCAGAACATTTAAGAGCTGCTGGGATTGTACCCGTGCTTGCGTACTCAGAAGATGATTATACCTTCTTGATGGATGACAAAAGTATTGGCTTTGGTTTCTACTGCCATCCTCTGTGCGGGGCTGACGAAAAGATTCAAGAGCGTGTTAATGGTTTTATGAACCAGGAATACCCGGCCAAAACCACCATGCAGTTTATCTTGTTTCGATCTCCTGACTTAAACCATGAAATGTATCGAATGATGGGGTTACGTGATGGTTACAGAGATGATCTGTTGACCTCTTCAATCGAGCAGCGAATGGAGTTTCTTCAAAAACATACGACCGAGAGAATGGTTGCCAAATGTAAGAAAGGAACATTTGATCTTGGTCTAATCCACGACCTAAAACTGTTCGTCACCGTAAAAGTGCCCATCAAACATGCCAATGAACCGTCTCAGGAAGAACTAGACTCTCTGGCAAACCTACGGACTAAAGTTGAGTCTTCACTAAGAACGATTGGTGTTCACCCTGTCCCCTTAACTGCTGTCGGTTACATCAGAACAATGAATACCATGCTCAATTGGGGGCCTGAGGCATCATGGCGAACAGATGGTTGCGATTGGGAAACAGACAAGCCCATTTGTGAGCAAATTTTTGATTACGGCACAGATTTGGAAGTTGATAAGAGCGGTCTACGTTTAGGCGATTATCACGTTAAGGTTATGTCTGCGAAGAAAATGCCCGACTCTTTCTATTTCGGTGATGCAATCACCTTTGTTGGGGATCTTAGTGGGGGCAACTCAGCTATTCGTGAAAACTACATGGTCGTGACAAACCTGTTTTTCCCAGAGGTTGAAAACACCAAGAATGCACTTGAAAGAAAACGTCAGTTTACAGTAAACCAAGCATACGGGCCTATGCTGAAATTTGTTCCAGTACTTGCTGACAAAAAGCATGACTTTGATGTTTTGTATGAGTCATTAAAAGAAGGCTCAAAACCTGTCCGTGTAAGTTACTCATTGGTGCTTTTTGCTCCTACAGCTGAACGCGCTCAAGCAGCAGCAACAGCGGCGCGTAACATCTGGCGCGAGAACCGCTTCGAGATGATGGAAGACAAATTTATCTCGTTACCAATGTTTATCAATTGCTTGCCATTCTGTACCGACCGAAAAGCCGTAAAAGATCTGTTTCGTTATAAAACCATGACCACTGAACAGGCATCAGTTCTATTACCGGTATTTGGCGAGTGGAAAGGGACTGGCACTTTCCACTCTGCATTGATTTCTCGTAACGGACAGCTAATGAGCTTGTCTTTGCATGATAGCGACACGAACAAAAACTTAGTGGTCGCAGCGGAATCTGGATCGGGTAAAAGTTTCCTTACCAACGAATTGATATTCAGTTACTTGTCTGAGGGGGCTCAAGTTTGGGTTATAGACGCAGGTAAGTCATACAAAGATCTGTGTGAACTGCTGAAAGGGGACTTTGTGCATTTCGCCGAAGGCTCCAACATTTGTTTGAACCCATTTGAACTGATCACGAACTGGAAAGAAGAAGAGGATGGTGTTGTCTCTATCGTCAAAGCTATGGCATCCGAGAAAGGCTTGTTGGATGAATACCAACTCGCAGGTTTAAAGCAAATTATGAACGAGCTCTGGGAAGTTATTGGCCGTGATATGACTGTAGACCACATCGCCGATAAGTGTTGTGAGTCTGATGAGCAACGAATTAAAGACATCGGTCAACAGCTATATGCATTCACATCAAAGGGTAGTTACGGTAGCTACTTCTCCGGTTCGAATAACGTTAACTTCCAAAACCGTTTTACAGTCCTGGAGCTTGATGAGCTACAAGGCCGCAAGCATTTACGTCAGGTTGTTTTGCTGCAAATGATTTACCAGATTCAGCAGGAAATGTTCCTCGGTGAACGTAACCGTAAAAAAGTCGTCATCATTGATGAAGCATGGGATCTGCTTAAAGAGGGTGAAGTTAGTACATTTATGGAACACCAATACCGTAAGGCAAGGAAGTACGGTGGAAGTATCGGTATTTGTACTCAGTCGATCAACGACTTGTATGAAAACCCTGTGGGTCGCGCTATTGCTGAGAACTCGGCATCCATGTACCTACTTGGTCAGACAGAAGAGTCAGTAGAATCCGTAAAACGAAGTGGCCGTCTGTCTCTTTCCGAAGGTGGTTTCCATACCCTAAAAACTGTTCACACCATTCTAGGTGCTTATTCAGAAATCTTCATTAAATCAAAAGCTGGCATTGGTGTTGGCCGTTTGGTTGTGGGTGATTTCCAAAAACTACTTTATTCAACAGACCCGGATGACATCCGAGATATCAATAAGTATGTAGATCAGGGCTTAAATATCACTGACGCAATACGTCAAGTAATGCATCAACGTGGCATGGCCGCATAACTAAAAAGGAAAGGATGATGAACTTTAAATCAATTTTAATTGCGGCGTTGTTAGGTGCAGCTGGTGGATTTGGTGGTTCTTATTACTTCATGGTCAAAGAAACCGCAGCACTTCATGACCGATTAGCGTTAACGCCTCCAGTAGTTGTTGTGGATTTCACGAAAATTGCGAGCTCATACCCATCCGGAGCTGATGAGGCTGAGATCGAACAATTGATGCTTAGAACAAACAACGCAATCTTCAAACTCAAAGAAGCGGGGTACTTGATTATTGATGGTGCCGCTACTTTAGGTGCCCCTGAGGATATTTATTTACCTTCGGAGGTAATACTGGAATGAAGCTCATTGTTAGAAAAGAATCTTGGAAGCGATTTGCTTTAAAGGCTGCAATTGTACTTGCTCTTCTTTGGGTTGCTGGGACGTCCTTTGCGGGACGTTACCGAATCGGTTATGACCCTCAATTAGAGCGGTGTTTACCTAATCATTCTGTCTACCTTATCGACCTAAAAGATAAAGAACTCCATCGAGATGCTATTTACGCCTTTTCAGCAAAGGGTATGGAGCCACTTTATGATGATGGAACAAGGATGTTAAAAGTCCTTTCCGGGATGCCAGGCGATACTGTTGAAGTCAATAAAAACTGGGAAGTTGTAGTGAACGGAGAGGTTAAACAAGTAGGGTTACAACTGGCTAATAAGTTGAATGTTCCTGCTAGTCATTTCTTTGGGAAAGGTGTTCTTCCAGAGAAACATTATTGGTTTCTCGGGGAAAGTATATCGAGTTTTGATTCACGCTATTGGGGAGCTGTAAAAGATGAGCAAATCATTGGCCGCGCATATCCGCTTTTCTAAATTGTCTGTATTAGTTGCGGCCCTCATTTCAAGTTCTGTTTTTGCTAGTAACAGTCCTCTAACTAGCGAGGATATGGCTATCATCGAGCAAGGAAGGGAGTTGGCAGAGAAGGCTCGACAAATGGAAGAGCTTCCTGATTGGGCGAAGAATACAAATTTAGATCAAGCTCAGGTAGAGGCGCGTCAGTTTTTCCAACAACTACAAGAATCAGACCCCACGCTGAAAGCAATGGCGGAGAGGCAGGCCGAAAAAAATGTCTATACAGGGCACTCAACTCTTATTTTTGCATCTTACTCATTGGGAAAAGAAGGGCTGAAAGACGTACTTGATACGGCATCAGGTGAAGATGATGTGGTAGTTGTTTTCCGTGGAATTCCGGATGGTATGAGCATTGGTGATGGCATCAAAGCTGTTCAAAAATTAGCTGAGCAAATGGACCCAGTGCCTAATGTCGTTATCAACTCTGTTTTGTTCCAAAAACATAATGTCACGTCAGTACCAACGATAGTCTTGCTTGAAGAAGAAACTAAGCCTGGACACGATCCCAAAGAACTCGCAAAAGTTACAGGTTTATCGACGCTGGAGTGGATAAGAAAAGAGGTGGATGCTGGTGAGTCTGGCGACTTCGGAGTTCGAGGCCCAGCAGTTGAAATTGCGGAGCAAGACTTTATCGAGAGAGCTAAAGCTCAACTAGCGGGTATTGACTGGGAAGAAAAGAAAGATCAGGCAGTAAAGCGGTTTTGGCATAACCAGCAGTTCAACGAAAGACCACGGGCACCACGATATCGAGAGCGATTGCTTGATCCAAGCATATACCTATCGAAGGACATAAGTACTGCTGAGGGAGTTGTGTTTGCTCGTAAAGGTGAGGTTATAAATCCACTTTGCGCTCACGGCGAAGAGTGTAAGCCGGGAACTCGTCAGTTTACTCAGGCCGTTATCATTTTCGACCCTTTAGATAAAAAGCAAATGGAACTGTTGGCTGAAATTGTCCCTAAAGTGAAGCAAGAACGTGGGGTGCAAAGAGTCACATATATTGCTACTCAGTTTGAGCGCGATAGTGGTTGGGATTCATACAAACACGTTACGGACACAGTTGACGCTCCTGTTTATCTGCTTACGCCGGATGTAGTTAATCGCTTCCAAGTCGAGTACACGCCAACAGTGATTACGGCTAAAGGGAATAACTTTTTGGTAAGGGAATTTGATGTTAAGGAGGCTGTGGAATGAACCTGATCCCTGCATTTCAGACGATTACCTCAAATGGTAGCAATACTGTTGGAGCAGAAGTACTTTCTAGATGGCACCATCAAGGTCAAGTCTATGGCCCAGCAGACCACAAAACACCGATTAATTGGGGTATGGTGGATTTAGAGATAATGAAATCTCTGATTCCCCTTGTCCCTGTTATCGAAAGGCTTTACCCCAGTATTTTTATTAACGTATCGCCACAGACATTGAGCTTTTCAGACATACGAATGAAGTGGTTCAAATTGTTGAAAGAGCTTACAGATAAAGCCCCATTCCAAGTAGTTATAGAAATCACGGAAAAGGTAACACCAGAACAGTTGGATAACGCATGGTCCTTACTTAGTCAGTTCAATGTTGCTTTAGCTATGGATGACTTTGGAGAAGATCACTCATCAGTTAGTCGCCTAACATCTTACTCTTGGCAATTTTGCAAAGTTGAAATAGGACAATTGAAGGGTTTGGCAGGTAACGCGGCGGTTCAGTATTGTCGTCTTAACAACATAACACCGATTGCAGAACGAGTTGAAAGTGTAGCTCAATCAGAAGTGGCAAAACTTCTTGGATTAGAGTGGCAGCAAGGTTTTTTGCATGGCAAACCCGTCACGTTCGACCTTGAAGTGAACTCATTAATAAAACAAGCACAAGTATCTGAGCCAGTTAGAGTTGGAGTTATGTCGTGAATAAAATATTGAAATCAATTTTATTAGTGGCCCTACTTGCCTTGGCGGGGACTGCTAAAGCTGATCCAGGATGCCAGAATGCAGAAGTCATTGGCCCTAAACTTTTTACTGATATCTGTTGGTCATGCATATTTCCGATTCGAGTGGCAGGGGCAACAATGAGCGGAGGTGGTGGTTCTTATCCGTCTGATGCAGTTGGGAGCCCTTTGTGTGCTTGCCAAGATAACAATGGGATACCACGACCAGGTGTAACTACGTCAATGTGGGAACCTGCTCGTTTGGTTGAATTTCAACGAGTTCCAGGGTGCTCTTCTGTGCTTAATGGAACTAGATTCCCCTTTGACAGAACGTTCCAAGGTCATCATGGAGAAGGAACGATGGACGGTGGTGATGGCTCATTTATGCATTATCACTTTTACGCCTTTCCTCTTATGACAATGTTGGAACTGTTCGTGAAGAAGACCTGCAATGCTGATGGTTACTCTGATTTAGATATTATGTACCTGTCCGAGTTAGACCCTACTTGGAACTCTGATGAACTTGCATTTTTTACTAATCCCGAAGCTGCTGCTGTCGCTAATCCTATAGCAGCGGCAGCATGTACAGCTGACGCTGCGGCTGCGAGTATTGGTAAGCCTCTCAAGCAGTTGTTTTGGTGTGCAGGTAGTTGGGGGTCAATTTACCCTTTAAGTGGAAACCAAAATGGTGGAAAAGGGGTGATCAAAGACAGTAGTCTACTTGCAACCCGTGTTCTAACAGCTTTGCATCGTCGAGGTTTGTCATGGAAGACGATGGGTTCTGATGCAATGTGTAATGGTGTCATAAGCCCAACATTACCCAAAACACAATACAAATTTACCTTATTGCATCCAGTCGCAGAAACAAATTCTTCACATGTTATCGGAGAGTCAACGTTAACGTGGGGGATAGGGAAAACAATTCCAGCAATAGGTCAAGATCCTATTTACACGATATGGCGCTGGAATGATTGTTGTAATAACTAAAGCTCAAGAAAGAAATCACTAATAACTAGCCCCGTTTTGGGGCTTTTTCTTTATATGGAGGACATGAGCAGCGTAGGTAAACGACCCCAGTGTTGTCCAAAATGGACAGTTCCACAGTCTAAAGAAACTCGGTCGGGCGACTATCATGGCGATATATGTTGAGGGGTAATAAGAACGGGTTACAGGAATAAAGTAATGAGAAATTATACAAGGTTGATGAGGGCTGTCGCTTCTCTGCTAATAGTGACAACCCCTTTCTTGCCGATACATGCCTATGCTAACGGCAATAGCGCTAGTGAGGCAGGACGAGAAGCGCAAGTTTTAGCAAATGATTTAGTGTCTTCGTTCAAGTCCGCTCCAGGAGGAGTTAACAACGGAAATATTAGTTTTCCAACACTTGAAAATGGTCAATTTCAAAATGGTGGTGGAACTATAAATGTAAATGATTTATTTCCGGGTACAAGCAGCTCCAATAGTGACCCTTCAAGTTATTACTTCCCAGATGGAAACCCGAACTTAGGTGAACTAGAAGGTGTCTATAATGACAACAATGGTATGGATTCTATTGGTGGTAATGCAAAAAGCTCTCTATGGAGTGATGCTAATAGTGGGAGCCCCACCATATCAGGAGCAGCCTACAAAGTTCTCTTGGATGCAACAAACCAATCAAAGCCTGATTTCAGCAATGACCCCTTGATGAACCTTAGTAAGAAAACCTATGAAGACATTGATGTGATATCAGAAGGTTTTGGTGATTGTTCTGCTGAAACAATCATTAACAACAATACAATTAAAACGCATATACCAGATTATAGAACTTGTGAAAGGGTTACGGATAAAAGTGCCGATTGTGAAGTGTTGCATGAGTATGACGCTGAAATCATAAAATACCATGATGGCCCATTTAACATTAAGCCGTGTGGGGATGATTGTATTGAACTTTGGATCGGTAAAGTTGGCGATAACTACTGGTCAGGCTGGTGTACAATCTATGAGCAGGCAACACAGGTTAGAGTTGATAATCCTGATGCAATCATTTCAGCGACACTAGAATATGCTAAGTGGGATGACTATATGCAAGTATTAGTAGGTCCTCCTGGCAGTGAAAACAAAGTATGGCAAGGTCCGAATAGTAACTTCCCCCCAGAAACTCCCGGTGCATGTGAGCTAAGTACAAGTTGGCAAACTAACCCCAACACTGATGTGACGTCTCACTTTAAAAACACAAAACCAGGCGATGTGGTTAGTTTTAAAATCAGAGTTTCTGTTGCTGGTAATGGTGAAGGTTTTGGTCGGATAAAAATTAAGTACGATCGTTCAAAAGCAGTATTCAAAGACACATGGACCCCGCAGAGTTGTCTCGATGCAGCTGTAGGTATCCGAGATGGTTTTGCTTCTGGTCAATTCTCTTGTATTGAGCAACCATCTGATGTAAATGCGTCTGGTTGTGTAGTAAAAAATGGATTTAAAGTTTGCGAGGACATGTTGAGTGAGCCTCCTTTGCCTGGGATACCTAAGTTATGCACAAAAGTCAGAGTAAAAGCTGACTATGACTTCTACAAGGGGCAAATGGAGTGTTGGACTGACCCACAAGGAGAAATACAGTGCCCAAATAATCAAGGTGGCAACCTTGATTCATGTAAGGTTCTGGAAGATAACCCGCAGTGCGGTTTTGTTAGTTCTAAGTGTGTGGAAGGTGCTCAGGGAAGTTCAGGAACATGTTATGTGCAAGAAGATACCTTTGATTGCGGGACGGATGTTGATGTACCGACTTTAGACAAAGAAACAAACTTTACATGTGGTGGGCCAATAAAATGCATGGGTGACGAGTGCTTAGACGTTAATAAGACACAAAGTACCGACTTTGCCAGAGCTGCCGCACTGCTGAATGCTGCTCAGTTTATGACACAAGATATGGCGTGTACTGGTACTGATGGTAACGATAACCCAACAGGTACAGAAAACGTTATTTGTAAGGCTTTTGGTGGCGATCCAGGTGAATGTAAAAAAGCTGTTGGGGGGGCTCAGGATTGTTGTGAGAAACCAAGCGGCCTATCTATGGGAGACTATCTGACTCTTATGATGTCAGTTCCTAAACTGGATGGTGCCATTATGTCACTGGATAACGGCAGTGCAATTAAAGGTGCTTATCAAGCCATCCGTGATCCAGCGATTAGTGGTTGGACCGAAATCACCAAGCCGTTCACTTCATATATTGAGAACATTACAGGTGCGATTGACAACTTTACTAAACCAATCACTGACTTGGCAAAAGAGGCAATTCAGGCTCTCAAAGATGAAATCACCAAAATAACCAGTAAAGCTCTAGGAAATGCATCTGCATCAGGAAGCGCTGGTGTACCAGCTGGCGCATCGGAAGGTATGATGGAGCAAATGGTAGGGCAACAGGCAGCGAGTGTACTAAGTGGTATTATGGCCGCGTATACCGCTTATGTTGTGGCTATGATGATCATTCAAATAGTTTGGAAGTGTGAAGAAGAAGAGTTTGAATTGAATGCAAAAAGAGCATTGAATAGCTGCACTAAGGTTGGTTCATATTGCAAATCCAAAGTGCTGGGAGCATGTATCGAAAAACGCGAAGCATACTGCTGTTTTAGCTCTCCACTATCACGAATTATTCAGGAGCAAGTAAGACCTCAGTTAGGAATGAACTTCGGCCCTGCAAAAGCTCCTCAGTGCGATGGTATTCCACTGGATCGTTTATCTGAGATTGACTGGACACAGGTAAATCTGGATGAATGGTTAGCTTTGCTGAGAGTTAATGGTCACTTTGACGATCCTGCTGGTATGACTTTAGACCGCCTTACTGGATCTGGTAGTGCGTTTAATGTTGATGGAACTCGACTTAATGCTCAAGAGCGAGCTGAGGAGAGATTGAAGGGATCTGATCTCGATAAAACAAGAAAAGATGCGGGAGACTCCATCCTTCCAGATACAGGTGCTCCAGGTTATTAAAAAGACCAGTTGTATACACATTAAAGGCGCTCCCATTTTGAGCGCCTTTTTTCTTGTTTGAAATATTCGCTGAACCTGTTAGATTAAATCCATGAGGTTTGAGCGTTTCCCTCGGCATCCACCAGTGCCAAAACGTGATACCGCAAACCAGTTAACCTGAAACTAATGGCTGTGTTTGCGCGAGGTGGACGTAGCAAAAATTTTAAGCCAAGTGAAGGGATTAACTTATGGATACTCCATACCCAATTTATCCGTCTCAAACGGATGCATTCAAAAATATCGCCAAGTCATTTGCATCTCTTATAGCAAAAGAGTCCAAAACCAAAGTTCTGAGCGCATTCAAACGTAATGACTGGCTGGCTCAGTCTTTAGGCTATAAAGGACACGCAGATTTACTTCAATCGACTCAGTTTCGAAAGCAGGCCGACCAAGGCAAACCTTTAAGGTGCTTTCTTCACGAGAGCATTCGAACGGCGATCAGTCAAACATTTTCGTCAAAGATGCCAGATATACCTCCTCAAATTATTGAAAGGGCAAGTTTAGAAATGAAAGACGCCGAAGTGCTTTTGTCTAATACTCACCCAGAAGCAAAATTGCCTATGATGCTTGATGAAGGGAGTAAGTATCTTTCTGGGTCATTCGAGAAAATACGAGATGAAATAAACGCTGCGGCAACGCGAAAAAATTATGTGCCTGTTCTAAAGCTCGATTTTTCAGAATTACCATTCAATGTATACGCAGTACTTATGGAACATTCTGCCCTAAAAGCATTTAAGGTAGATCCTAATCGCGGCGATGTAGAATTGATTTATCTCAAGCCCAAAGGTGATACATCTAGTAGTAATTGGAAAATTAGAGCCTCACTAGATGTTTGGGGAGCGGAAACGATCCCTGCTGACGTGCTAAATGACTGGTGTGTTTTCCGTGACTGGTTATTGCAATTCAATCTCGTTGGCCGTACTCATATCTCTGAGAGATTGAAAGATCATAGATTTATTACTTTCCACACGCAGAGTCATCCTGAATACACACTTGAAAATTTGTACGGAGATCTGAACAGTGAAGAAGATAAAAATCTGTTGTACGCATTGTTAAACCCTAACAAACGATTGATGAATGATGAATCGTCACGAATTGATAGTCGTGGTAATGGCTTCAACAGTACATTGAAATACTCATCGGAAATTTTAAAGATGATTGCGGGAGAAAAGGGTAGCAACAACCAGCGAGGCTGGACAATTGATGGTGTGTTTGAAAATGAAGCGATAGAACACTATGAGCCCATTCAATCAGGTTATGCTTTCCGATTAAAAGGTATGTCCACGGTAGTTACAGTGACATTGACGCCGAACGTAGAGACTGGCTGGGTCGATTACAAGCTGAGTCACTACATTAAAACTCCAGAACAAATGAGCAAATATGTTCCAAGTAGACAATCGGGTGACTATCTTGAGTATGCCTTGCAACGTGGGGTAACAACGATTACCGATTTTTATAAAATCGCAGTACGCAATGGTCACATTCCAGATGACTCGTGGCTAATAGCGAATAGTTAAAGTTAATGATGACATTTTTGACTTTCACATGTGAAAGTGAGAAACACAAAAAAGCCCTTCTGTTGTAGAAGGGCTCTCAATAGATAACCGACATAAAGCGTTAAGCTGCCTTTTCATCTTCCCCAGATTCAGCATTGTCGGCTTCGGATGCAATTTCTTCATCAGTAGTTTCTTGAGTTGGAGCAGCTGCTTCAACTTCATCTTTCTTGCCTTTGGAGTGCGCTGAGATGCGAGCTCGCTTCTCAATACCAATAATTCGGCCAGCAAGTTTGATTAAGCGTTGTTGCCATTGATAAGTGGCGTCTTTGCGCTGTTTGCTTGTGAGGATACTATTTAGCCATAGAGTATCGACTAACAACATCAAGTTATCTAACTTGCGCACTAGGTGAGCAAATTGAGCTACTTGTGGTGAGTTGATCTCGATATCGTACTGGTTTGGGCTTGTATATTCTGGAGCGCCTTCAATTCCGTTGTCTTCCATCAGTTTTTGTAGCTGATTAGTGGCTGTATCAAGATCAACGGATACTTTCTCGATGTGCTCCTGGATGATGCTTTCTACTTGGTCAATTTCATCTTGTTCACCAATGATTCGCAAAATAACATCAATCGAAAACAGTGAATCGGAAACGCGCTGAAAGCTGCGTTCGACTACACGTTGAGCTTGCAGACTGTTCACTTTCAGCACTCGTTTGAATACAGGGCGAGAAAGGTCCGCATTGTTGCGCTCTTTTTTGGTTGGTTGTTGTTCCAAAGAGGTTTCTGCTAAGTCTGTCATTTCTTTCTCCTTCAATTGAATACAGATACAGATAAACGCAGATACAGGATAAAAGGTCTATTGACGAATCCTTAGCTACAAATGTGCCCAGAACGGGCAGATAGAACGATTTATTACATTTTACGAGAAGTGCTATAGTAAAGACTCTTTAGTCGCTCTGCGGCTTTATGTGAGATAGCTGGTCTCCACAAACAATCAGCATTAATCATATGCCGTATGGCATTTCAAAACCCAATCGGGGGAACAATACCCCGACCAAGGGTGTTGCTCCCCTTAGTTTTATAAGGAGTAACACCATGCACATCATCACTTTCGTTTTTGTTATCGTAGCTAGTCTTGGCGCATTGTACGTAGGAGCAATGGTATTTGCGAAAGCATTTACTTTTCTTGCGTTGCAGTTCCAGAACTTAGGTTTGTTCTTTTGGAACAAAGCGAGTAACAAAGCGCGGTCTGTACAGGCCGTTATCAAAGAAAAAGCTGAACAAAAAGCGAAAGCTGTTCAGACTGCGGTTGTTCCTGAGCCTGCTCAAGAACAACCGACTCCGGCTAAACCTGTCGATGAATATGCTTATCTAGAAATTCCAACGTATATCCGTAAAGGAAAAACGCTGGTTTGGTAAGTAGATCTTTAAGGGTATAGCTCAACCAAAAGACTTGACTGATGAGATGTACAACACGTACATCTCATCTTTCATCTCTAAAAATAAAAACCCTGACGGGGGCAACTACCCCGTAGGGGTGAGTTTGTCTCTGTCGTTTAAAAACGTTCAAAAAGGAGACAAATCATGAACAAAATTACATTTACTTTCTGGAAAGCCATCTTGAATGTAGTGCTGGGCTTAGGTACTGGTGCTGTTATTACTGGTGGTATTGGTCTTATGACTGGTGGTGTACATCCCGCAGCTGTGCTCGGAGCTAATGTCGCTGCTGTTGTTATGGGATTAGTTTTCATGGCAGCTTACGTTGTTGGTTCTATCATTCTGGTAGCATTTAGTGACAGTGGATAAATAGGCTCAATTTTGAGCTTAATTTTCGTTAGGATCTGAATGACACTTTGAGGACAGAACAATGACAACAGGAAGCCTGTTATATTTTTCGCTCATCTTGGGGGGCCTGATAGCTATCATTGTTATTGGGTTAATAACCAAGAAGATTGTAGAAAAAAAGTTAAACAAAAAGCACGATAATCGTGATCAGTAATTTAACCCTGGCGGGGGACCTACCCCAGAAGGGATAGGATATCTCTGCTTAACAAAGCAAGGTAACTTATATGAATACTGTACACTTTTGTGGATATGATTGTGATGTAAGAAAGATCCAATATCCAAATCAACAATTAGCTCTAGAGCTGGTGGCCTCGGACACAAAGAATAATAGTCAGCAAGGTATTATTCCTGGAGAGCCAGTTTGTGTTGCAACGGTTTGTTTGCCTGATTTCAAGTTCAAGCCAAACCAGTCAGCGATCAGAGATTACTCTGAGTTGGCTGGTATTCTGGATGTACTTGAAGAAGCAAAAATTGTTAAACGCACAGGTCAGCAATTACCAACGGGGTATGTATCTGTTCCTGTTGTGAATGTGTTGATTTAGCTTTATAGCCAAAATAAACAAGCTCCAATGGGGCTTGTTTTCAAAGCATGTAGTGGTACGTGTTTTGAAAACAAGCGTCATAGGAGTCATGTATGGTAAAAAACATGCCAGTATCAGGTATTGCTTTTAGCGGTACTCAGGTATTTGGCGTTTCAAATTCAAAGCCTCCATAACCTGGCTCTTTGTTACACAATGAAGGACACAGGCTAAGGAGGACAGTTCATGCCAAGTAAAATCCAATACAAATTACGTCCCTTTTTATACAGCAATAGTTCACTGTCTCTGAGTAGCGTGTGTTTCGTTTTCCATTATGGAAATGTTCATTCAAAGCAAATTGGGTCAGGAGAAATATTGCATTGGGGATAAGATAGTATGAGAGTTCACTTGTATGATGATTGCGCGGGTGTGTTGTATTTAGCCAGTGGCCGAACGATATCTATCAATCCACGACAATTTTGTAGTGTTATTGAAGCTCAAGAGGTTATTACTGACTGGGCTAAGCGTTTAGGTATTATTGGTCAAAATGACACTATATCCGCGTGTTCATAATCAAATTCGGCCCAGTTTAGGGCCGAACTTACCAAGTCTTTTTAGGCATACGACAATTATGCCTAAAAAGATTTTTGCTCTCATCTGAGAGTGAAGATGCGATAGCTGGTCGCTAAAAACAAACAGCAATTAACGTTAATTGAAATAGCCCAACCGGGCACACTTAGCCCGGTACGGGTCTAGGTGTGCCCACAACCAATTAGGAGCGCACCTATGTCTCAACAATATGCAAACTTCAAAGTACGTGATGTTTTTGGTATGCCGGATATTCCGGAAAAGATTCTCGCTAAAGGCTATGCCGATAGCAGCAATCCTTTTATTCCACAAACTCACGCCGATTACGTTTTCCGAAAGGAGTTCTTGAGAGAATGCTTAGCATTTTTGAATGATCCCTGCGGTGATGCGTACTATGTCACCGGACCAACAGGTTCTGGTAAAACTTCTGGCATTACAGAAATTACAGGGCGTCTCAACTGGCCTGTGCAACAAATTACGGCTAATGGTCGTTTAGAGTTCACAGATTTAGTTGGACATCATGCCTTGATTTCACCAAAGCCTGGAGAAACTCCCGTCATGCAATTCATGTATGGCCCTTTAGCAATCGCTATGCGTGAAGGCCATGTCCTCCTCATTAACGAGGTTGATTTGGTTGACCCAGCAGAGCTTTCCGGTTTAAACGACATTCTTGAAGGTCGTCCACTGGTTATCGCTCAGAATGGTGGAGAAATCATCAAACCACATCCAATGTTCCGCGTTATTGTCACTGGTAACAGTACAGGCTCAGGTGATCCATCAGGATTATACCAAGGCGTAATGATGCAGAACTTGGCCGCAATGGATCGTTATCGTTTCTCTGTTGTGCCATATATGGCAGAGCAAGATGAACGCGGCGTTCTGGAGCGAGTAGTTCCTCGTCTTCCTGACAACATTCGTAATGGTATGGTTCGAATTGCTAATGAAATTCGTAAACTATTTATGGGTGAAAACGGGGATGATGGACAAATCAGCATCACAATGTCTACGCGGACACTTGTGCGCTGGGCAAAACTAACGTTGCAATTTCGTGGTGCGCCAAATGCCATTGAGTATGCCTTACAACAATCATTGCTAATCCGAGCCTCAAGTGAGGAGAAAGAAGCTGTCATTCGCATAGCGAAAGACGTTTTCGGTGAGCAGTGGCGATAGGGGGATCTCATGGATACGCAAAACATGATTTGCAAACGTTACATCCGTGAACGTGGAACGACTATCGACAAGGTAATGCTTGGTTACAAGCCAGTTCAATGGTCCATCGATCCTGATGGGCCAACTGAATACCAATTGGTAGAGTTCTTTGAGTTAAACGGGTGGAAAGAGACTATCTTGCTCGATGGGCAGATAATCAGAGCCACCAGCTTAGATACGATTCCTGTCACCGTGAAAGAGAAAGAAAATCAGCATGTTGATGATCTGCTTAAAGAGGGGTACTCCTTCCTCGATGAAGTGCAGGTAAACGCCACAACAAAAGCTGTGTCTTCTCTTGAAGCCGAAACAGAATCAAAAGATGGTTACTCACTGAGCTGGTTGTTGTCATCACCTGTTGATGCTTCAAATCATGCTCTACTCCGAGGGTTTATTGTCGGGGTCTTTACTGATGGTGCATCAAAGCTTGGCTTCGATGTTGCCAGAGAGAAAGGATCTCAATCTCAATTACCTGATGTTTTAATGAAAACCAATAAAGGGTATGAGCTAACTGTAAAAAGCGGCGCTAGCGAAAACACCATCTGTCCAACGATGTTGGAAGGTGCTGGGACGCTAACTGCTTCGGATGGCTATGAGCCTTTGCTGATGTTCATTTATTTACAACGCAGATTTGAGCAGGAGTTTTTTAAAGATGATGAAAAACGCTTGGTTAAAATCTGTGGAGAAGATGGTGATCTGTTTATTTATGACGGATTTGATTCTTTGGAAGGAATATTTTTTGAGTTCGGATGGAATTACAACGAAGTTAGAGAAGCGGCAGAACGTCTTGGTTTAGTCGCCGAACTATTTCGATTGGATAACATTGATTGCGAAACCGAAGATTCCTATTTTTAACCCCTAGAGGGGCACTGTGCCCTAAGGGGTCATGGTGTCCCTTCCATCTCAACGGAGAGAACACCATGTCTACAAAACCAGAAACGAAATCATTAGTTGAAAGAATGGCTCAGCGGTTTGGGGTTGATGCTAAGAAGTTTTTTGAAACTTTAAAGCTAACAGCCTTTAAGCAGCGAGACGGAAGCGCACCAACTGATGAGCAGATGATGGCATTACTCATCGTAGCGGAGCAGTACAATCTGAATCCGTTTACGCGAGAAATATACGCTTTCCCTGATAAAAGCGGCGGCATAGTACCTGTTGTTGGTGTTGATGGCTGGAGCCGGATTGCCAACGAGCACAAGCAATTTGATGGGGTGGAGTTTGAATACTCTGAAAATCTTATTGAAATGCCCGGAGCAAAGGTGAAATGTCCAGAATGGGTGGAGTGTATCGTTTACAGAAAGGACCGTACACGGTCTATACGTATTCGAGAATATCTTGATGAAGTCTATCGTCCACCAGTCGAAGCAACGGGTCAGTACGGTCCTTACACTGTTATTGGCCCTTGGCAGACTCACACGAAACGACAGTTACGACACAAAGGCTTTATCCAAGGTCTGCGTATCGGTTTGGGGTTTTCTGGAATTTACGATCAAGATGAAGCTGAACGCATAATTGAAGGTGAAGCGCATGTTGTATCGTCAGAACAAACCACAAAACAACCAGCTGTCATTGAAGCCTCAAGTCCATTGGCCTTGGAGCATAAAAAGAAAATGGACCCACTTTTAAAACAACTTGCAGATAGAGCTATTGCGCAAAATGCGTGGTCAGCAACTCACGAGTATGTTGAAAGTCGGTTCTCTGGTGCCGAGTTGGAGTATGCGGTTCAATATTTGCGTGATGCAGAGATTGATAGCATGGAACCAGCAGTAACCCAAAAAGCTTCTATCCAGGAAAAGGGAAATGTTGACGATGTTCAATCTGAGTTACCAGATGAGCCGATTCAGCATGATCCTGATCCTCTAGAAGAAGGTTTGCACGAACCTGATCCTGAACTGGAAGAGGGTGGTGACGGCAACTACTTTTAACCCCTTGCGGGGGAGTTCCCCCGCGATGGGGACTCCTCCTGTTAAATACAGGAGAGAGCTATGAAAATCGTCAATCTATCTCAAAGGAGCGAACAATGGTTGGAATGGCGTAAAGGTGGTATTACTGCTACTGACGCCTGCATCCTACTAAATCGTTCTCCTTATAAAACGGAATGGCGACTCTGGGCTGAAAAAACAGGCTATGCTCGTGAAGTCGATCTAAGTCTAAACCCTCTGGTGCGCCAAGGGGTTGAAAACGAAGATAAAGCAAGACGTGCATTTGAGGAGAAGCACAATGATATTCTCTTACCTGTTTGTGTCGAGTCAGTTCAATATCCATTGTTTAGAGCATCGCTCGATGGTCTACGAGGCAATGGTGAACCTGCTGAACTGAAATGTCCTAGCGAAACGGTCTGGAACGATGTTTGTTCTGAACTAAAAAACAGCAAGGCTTATCAGTTATATTACCCTCAAGTTCAACATCAGTTGTTAGTTACTGGTGCAAAGCAAGGGTGGCTAGTTTTCTACCGAAATGGGCAACTCAAGGAGTTTGTTATCACCCGAGATGAGCCTATGATAAAAGAAATTGTGGCTAAGGGCACAATCTTCTGGAAACGAGTCACTGAGCGTAAAGAGCCTGAGAAAGACCCCAAGCGAGATCTTTTTATACCGCAAGGTAAGGAAGTGAACGAGTGGATTTACGAAGCGGAGCAGTACCGACTTTATGACGCAGAAATTAAGCAGTTGGAAGATAGGTTGCAAGCGTTGAAAGATAAGCGGCAACCTCACCTTGATAAAATGAAATCTTTGATGGGTGAATATTTCCATGCGGATTATTGCGGTGTAATGATCACTAAGTACAAAGCCGCTGGTCGGGTAAATTACCAAAAGCTACTTGAAGAAAAAGGTTCGAATATTAAGCCTGAGGATCTTAACTCGTATAGAGAGGAGACCTCAGAACGTTACCGAGTAACGGTTACAGGCTCTGTTAACCCGAGGTACATTCAAGATGAAGAGGTTTTAGCCCCTTTAAACGATGTGTCTCTAGAAGTAGAGTCAGCCTATTTTTAGGCATAAATAACAAGCCCTTTGGGGCTTGTTTCTAAAGCATATCGCGTCAGTGTGTTTTAGAAACAAGCAACAAAGGGCATCTACAATGAAAACACAGAACTTCAAGCTCATGTACCTACATGGTGGCCGCTGGCTAGAACGTATCTACAAAGATACGATTTATGCCAATGTACAAAGAGTGGCAAACTCTTTCCCAAAAAGTGTTACCTGGTACATTGAGCCTATGTGAAATGTAGACATGAAAGGGGGAATGTATTCCCCCCTTTTCCATTGAAGATTGCTTTTTCGGTCTTCAACGGAAAAGGACGAATTCTACTCTCATCGAGAGTGAAGACGCGATAGCTGGTCGCTAAAAACAAACAGCATCAAACACATTTCAATTTAACCCAACAGGGGAGCTTCTCCTGTTCGGAGTTAGCCTCCTGTCTATTGCACTAGGAGGCAACCATGAAAAACTACAAGCTATGTTATAAAAAGAAAGGTTCTCCGAACTGGATGACCCGAGTATTTAATGACACCTTGTACGACAATGTTCAACGTGTTGGAAATTCATTTCCATCCACCTTTACCTGGATGATTATTCCTGCGTAACTCACTTTAACTTTATAGCCCAACCGGGCACATCATGCCCGGTTCGGGACATGGTGTGCTTTCACTTTGCTGGAGAATAAACCATGTCAAAAGTTAAACATCTCGAAAATCTATGCGTTATTAATGCTGATTTTGATATCTGGAGTGGGCAAACTCGTTTGTCTGCATCTGACTTTAAATTGGGTGCTGGTGGTGAAATTCCACCAGAGAAAGTAGCTCAATTAGGGTCGAAAAAAATCTGTGATCCAGCGAAGCTGAAAGGCTTTCATCGCTTGAAAACAGAAACTCGACGTTTTTTGCTTAGCTATGGTATGCCATTCATGAATGGCTATGCTGTACCCGTAGCAAAAACTGATGAGATTTGCGCCAAGTTGGACAAGATTGACGTCGAAGTTCAACAGTTAAAACACGAGTTCGTTACTGGCTACAACAATGCCGTTGATGAATGGTGTCGAGAAAACCCTGAATACGAGACTGCTATTCGTGCTGGAGCTCTTCCTCGTGAAGAAGTAGAAAAACGAATTGGTTTTGAATATCAGGTGTTTATGGTTCAACCTACTCAAGATGAGCAAAGCGCACACAGACTTAATCGTAAGGTTGAGGAGTTGGGCGATGATCTCATTGCTGAGGTGGTAAATGATGCCAATGATTTTTACAACAAACGTTTAGCTGGGAAGATGCATGTAGCAACAGCTACAGGCGCAACGCTAAAAAACCTACGTGATAAAGTGGATGGACTGTCATTTTTGAACAGCGCATTCACTCCGCTCGTTAGCCTGCTCGATCAAACACTGGCAGGGTACGAAAAGCACGGAGCTGGAAAGCGTAATATTGAAGGTATGTTCTTCTTTCAAATTATGGCCGCCGTATTAATCATGTGTGATCGCCAACGTATTCAAGAATACGCTGGTGGTTCGCTTAGTGTTGATGATGTAGCCAAAACCTTGACCAGAGATGAACTCAGCTCATTAGAGTCTGGAGCTTCTGATCAAGAAGATGAAAGTGAAGGTGTTGAGAGTGATGAGGCACTGGAACAGCCATACGTTCAAACGCAAAGCCAAGAAATTAACCAAGAAGATGGTGAACAAGTTAATAACTTAGAACCTGAAACTATTTTGGATGACTTCGAAGCGTTTTTAGCCAACCGCACATCCAGTGCAAACCAAGATGACGAGGAAGATGATGCTTTGGAAGACAAAAGCGATGTCTCTTCTCAGACTCTGTGGGATGCAGACCTAAATTGTGATGACATTCCAGTGGAAGACTATAGCCAAGACCCAGCAGATTATGTTGGCAAGGACTTTGGTCAATCTCACTCTAATGATCATGTTGTAAGTCAACCTGAACAGCAACCAACTGAGCTTGATGATCAGGATTGTTATTTTTAACCCCCTCGGAAGGGACAACCACCTTTCCGAGGGTGGTTTGTTTCTTCTGTCCAAATTGGAGAAGAAATATGTCTAAAAAACGTACTGTTTATAATGCTTTACCCATCGTAGCTGCTGCTTATGGCGAGAAGTTTGGTGTGAAAGTTGCCTTGGGGTCAGATACCGCAAGCACTGATGGTCAAACTATCGTTATTCCAAATGTTCCAGATGACTATCCAAATATGGATGCTGTTTGGGGCTACTTGGCACATGAAGCTGCACACGTTCGGTTTACGGACTTCAATGTAGAAAGGCGACGCGGCTTGCACGCTCACCTAACAAACGTCATTGAAGATTGTCGTATTGAAAGAGCAATGCCTGGGGTCTATCCAGGAACAGCTTTGACACTGCACGAGATGGCTCGATACATGCTTCAAGCAGGCCATTATGAACCCGTGAGAGATGAAGACCACCCTGCATCCATCCTGTCTGCATACTGCTTGTATTGGTTGCAAACAGTTGGTGTAGGTCAAACTGCATTGCAAGAGCGTTTAGATGGCGCAAAAGCTGTGTTTGAAAGAGTTTTCCCTCAAGGTGTTGTTGTAAGGCTTAATGCCTTGCTACGTAAATGTGTGGACGCCAAATCAACTGCAAACGCTGCATCTCTTGCTGATGACATCATTAAGATGATCGAAGAAGAGAAAGATAGTGAAGAGCAGCAAAATCCGAAATCTCAACGTGAGCAATCACCTGAGCAGAAGGATAAAAGTAGTGACGACTCTCAAAGTCCAAATGGGCAGGAACAGTCGTCATCTAATGGCAATGATGAAAATAGCCAAGAACAACAGGGTAGCAGTAGTGGAGCGCAAAGTGAGCAAAATGAAAATAGCCCCGAAGTTCAAGGTAATAATAGTGAAGAGAACGCGAGCGGTAACAGTTCTCCTCCTAATGCTTCTCAATTGCTACAACAAGTACTAAGCGCTGGAAACAGTGATTTGCCTAAAAATGCGCAAGACGCTTTGAAGCAAGAGCTGAATCTGGTAGCCCAGCAAGAAGGTGATGATCGTTACCAAACAGTACGGTCAGCAATGGATATCCATGATCACAAAGAAGCTGGGCAGCGTCTCAATGGAGATGTGAAAAGTACAACTTCAAAAATCCGACAGCAGCTTTATGGATTGGTGCAAGCCAGCCAAAGAACTGCTCATAGGAACCAAAGAAGTGGAAAGCGTGTAGACACTCGTCAACTACATAAAGTTGTCATTGGAGATACTCGTATTTTCCAGAGACCAGAAGCTAAGAAGCGCCCTAATACAGCGGTTCACATTTTGGTCGATATGAGCTCCTCAATGGATAGCCCTGCCGGAAACGGTAAGCGCAGGGAAGATATTGCAAGGGAAGCCTCTTTAGCTATTGCATTAGCTTTAGAAAGCATTCCAGGGGTTAATCCAGCAGTAACGTTTTTCGGTAACAACTCCAATGTTCCTGTGTACAGCGTTGTAAAGCATGGTCAAAAAGTACAAAACCAAACTGGTAAATTTGTCTTCAATTCACGCGGTGGTACACCGATGGCTGAGGGCATTTGGTATAGCGCATTTGAGCTAACCAAAACCAGAGAGGAACGTAAAATGATGATAGTTGTGACAGATGGTGCGCCGAACAATGCACTGGCCTGTCACAAAGTTATCGGACTGTGTGAAGCCAGTGACATAGAAATGATTGGTATCGGTATTGAAACTACAGCCGTTAATCGACTGTTCAATACGAACATTGTCATCGAAGATGCTGCGGATCTACAAAAAACACTGTTTAAGTTAATGGAGCGATCGTTGACCGCTTTTGCTGCTTAATCAGTCCATGTATTGGCCCTATCCCGTCAGGGACGGGGCCTATTCATTTTAGGCGTCTAACTCCCTGATAGGGGGATAGCGTTGTATATCATTAGGGAGTATTTATGTTTGAAGTTATTGGATACGAAACAGAAGAGGATTTTAATTCCAATCGTCCTGAATGTCTTTTGATAACAGAGAACGAATTAGAAGCAAGTGATACTAAACGATCCTATGAAGACAATGGGTATTGGTTGGTCACAGCTACTAATGAAGATGGAAAATTAGTTTAACCCCACGGGCAGTCACTTCCCGAGGGGAGTACTGCTCCTCAACATTAGGAGTGGAAAATGAATACTATACAGCCAACATCTGATCGTTTTGATGATCAGGTGATTATTCCTTCGATGAAGAACAGCATCTTAAATTCACAGATGGATCTTTTTGGTGGTCAGGAAAACTTGATTGCTTTAGAGCCAGCCATGCCTGGGGTTTATTTTGATGCACCAGAGATCGATTTGGATTACGACATCGCTATAGTGTGTATGTCAGGTGGTAAAGATAGCTTTGCTGCCCTCAAGTACCTTCTAGATAGAGGATTTCCTCCGTCAAAAATAGAACTTTGGCATCATTTAGTTGATGGGAATGAGGGTTCTACTCTGATGGATTGGGCCTTTATTGATGACTACTGCGTGAAACTATCGAAAGCAATCGGTATTCCACTGTATTTTTCATGGCTAAAGCATGGTTTTGAAGGCGAAATGCTTAAAAACAGCAGTAAAAGCCACGAGCATATAGTGGAGACACCTGATGGTCTAATTCAGTTGCCACGCAACGGGGTCAAGGTTGGTACAAGGCTAAAGTTTCCTCAACAAGCAGCTTCATTGCAAACTCGGTGGTGTTCATCGGCGTTGAAAATTGACGTTGGTCGTAGAGGAATAACTAGCCAGGATCGTTTTGTCGGTAAGCGAGTGCTATTCATTACTGGTGAGCGGCGTGAAGAGTCTGGCAACCGCGCAAAGTATAATCAGCTTGAACCTCATGCTGGTGATACCTTACGTAAGTCCAAGAATCCACGTAAACCTCGCCATATTGATGCCTGGAGACCAGTTCTCCACCTTAGGGAAGAAGAAGTGTGGCAAATTTTGGCAGATTGGGAGCTGGTGCCACCAGTACCATATCGTTTAGGCTGGAATAGGTCATCGTGCGCTACATGTGTGTTTAACTCAGATCGTATCTGGGCAACCATAGGCGAATACTTTCCTGATCGGCTAGAAGCAATATCAGAGTATGAGCGCCAGTTCGGCACAGCTATAAGCCGTAAAGGTCTGACAGTGGCAGAACGAGCGAAACTGGTAAAACCCATTGAGATTGATGATAAGGAAGCGTTACTGCAAGCAACCAGTAAGGAATATACCTTACCTATTTTTTTACCGAACGGTGAAAAATGGAAAATGCCTGCGGGAGCGTTTGGCACCGAAAGTTCGGGAGCTAATTGAATCTGGTGGATCAACTACCAGAAATAGGCGTCGGGTTTCCCGGCGCTTTCCTTGAGCCTTTCACTTTCACATGTGAAAGTCGAGAGATTCAAGGAAAGTGCCTTGTGCGCTGATGTGCGATAGCTGGTCGCCAAAAATAAACAGCATTAATTCACTTTTTATCACAGCCCTCGGGCACATCTTGCTCGACGGCATAGGTGTGTCCAATTTTTATGGAGAACTACCATGACTATCGCTCACACCGATACTGACTTGAAAATACAATCAGCTTTCCTTTGCGTTTTGACAGAGGGTTTTGATTATCCTACTGCACAAGATGCCTATGAGGCATATCGTGTGGCCGCAAACGTAGCAATCAAAAATCCAGAGAAGAAAATTTCTGATATGGGAATTAGCCTTTCTGGCCGACTGTTACCATCTCATCTCAAGACCTGCGCAGAGCTTGTCGATAGTGTTGACTATCTGGTTAGCACTATCAGTCTAGGGGTGGAATATTTTCTGGATCTTGCACAAGGCAAACACAGCTTGTTAACGGACCCAGAAAGCCTCATTGAATTAGATGGGGATGTGTTCATGATGTATACGACGCAATTCATGACGATATGAAGGCTGTAATCGACGGACCGTATCTGATTAAAGCTAATGGTGCATTAGTGACAGATACGGAACTAGAGGAAGTTTGCTTAACACTCTATTTTGGCGAAAAATACAGCCAAAGTATCATGATCAACTTTGATGAAATCTATAACGGCGTATTCCATGATGATACGACAATAAGTGTTCATTCAGGTTCTTTAAGTGAGCGACTCACATTAACTGTTGAAAAAATGCAGGTTGGTGTGAAGGCGAGCGGAAACATTCTTTCAATAGGTGAAGTCCACTACAACGTCTTTGACGCAACAGGGGAGCATGGAGCTGAAAATGCACTTGAGGCAATGAAAGCTTTGGGTAAACCAATGTTGTCGGCAGAGCAACTGTATAGCTCTCTCAAAGAGTTATGCTCAGAGACAAAAGGGCAGTTCCAGATTATGGAAGCCCGAATCTAATACATTAACCCTAACGGGGCAATCGCGCCCTGGTAGGCGTTGGTTGCCTCTTCAATTTTATGGAGACAGCCATGAGCACAAAAAACGCACATAAAGCAAAATACCATTTCTATTTCACTACCGCTGTACTGAAATATGCAGAGGACAACCACATCAATATCGGAGATTGTTTTGGCTATGGTGAAGATAACTTTGTTGTAGATCTTTATCCATATTCAAACCTCATCTATAGATGTGTTGACGAAATAGAAAGAGCCCCAAATAAGTGGAAAGAAAGTGAACTATTTGATTTGGTTGATAATCTTTCAGATTGTTTTTGGGGAATTATAGAGCGAGAAGGGTATGACGAGATGGATGCATCAATGCCATGCTTGGATGAGTTTGAGTTAGATATCAAACGCGCTCTAAATATATTTGTAGAATAAATTAAATCCTAAACCCTAAGGGGCCATCAAAGCCTCTAGGGCATTGCTGGCCTCTCAATTTTTAATGGAGGCCATTATGGCAATCGTAAAATTTAACATGAAAGAAGTACAACTGCTGGTGGATGAGCTTAATAAGACGAAAAGTTATTCACCAACAATGGATGACCTCTTTAAGCCTGCTCTATACAAAACAGGCAAAGTTGTTGATTCCAATGGAAACGATGAGGAACACAAAGATTTTGGATGGCCGGACTCCAGCCAGATAGACAAGTCTTTAGTCGAACCGCAGTTGCTATTGGTAAAAGATCAAGGTTTGTATCTTCTGAACAACGCAGATGTAAAAGAAAGTCCTCGCTCAAGAGGTGCTGTTGTCTATGCTCACGGATGTAATCCTGACAAAGATGACGACTTTTACGAAACTGCTCGAATGATATTTGGTGGTGATGATGGCAGCGTATCCATTCCGGTAGGTTGGTTTGACTTAGCGTATAAAGCTAATAAGCGTTATTTCAAGTTAAACGTTGCGCCAACACAAATTTCACTTGTCCTTAAATAACCCTTTCGGGGCCACTTGCCCTGAATGGGCAGTGGTCTCTATTAACTGGAGAATCACAATGACTACACTCGCATCCTTAGAATCAACGCTTAATCACGACATGGCAATGCGCCGTTTCTTAGATACTTTAAACCGTAATGAAATGGAGCGCTTATCTGGTGAGATTCACGCAAAATTCTACTGGAATAAGCGTAATCCACAGTGGTATAGCAGTGACAATGCTCGCTTATTTGCACTGCTGAATCGTGCCAAACGCATCATTAAGAAGCGACTTAAAACAGGACGAGTTAAACCAGAACAAACAGAGCATGGTTCGATTATCGAACGTAGTCACTTTCCACTAGGAGATACACTAACCTTTTGGAATTGCTACCTGAACGACTCTTGGAGAATTGCTCATCAAGACTCGTCATATAGTGCGTTCTGGTATAACGAGCGTGAGCTCAAATTGTGTACCTACTGTGAAGGTGATGTGGTCTTTATGACAGCTCCCAATGAGGAGATATATCGTAAGGATTACGAAAGCCTTGATGCATGGTACACCGACAACCTTTAACCCTAAACAGGGGCACCCATTGCCCCTATAGGGAGCATGGTGTGCCCACCACAAGGAGGACACACCATGTTTACTACATCTGTTTGCTCTTACCCTAATCGTGGTCATTATGGCGACAACAAGTATCGAGGTAATTGCACCGGACACATCATTAAAGACTTTATTGAGTCATATATGATGAAACCTAATGGCTTAGTTGTTGACCCTAGTATTGGGGGAGGAACCAGTACTGATGTGGCAAATGAACTCAAAGTTCGTTTTATTGGTACAGACTTGCATCAGGGGTTTAATTTGCTGCGAGATGATCTGTCTGCATTTCTTGGGGAGCCAGCCCACCTTATTTGGTGGCACCCCCCTTATGCCGATATGATTCAATATTCTGGAAACATGTATGGCGAACCCAATAAATGGGATATGAGCCGTCTATCGTTGCCAGAGTTCGTGGAAGCTCTAGAATTAGCCATTATGAATATACATGATGCCTGTGAACCGGGAGGTCACTACGGTATTTTGATGGGAAACCTTCGACGTAAAGGCGAGTATTATAACTTGTCCAGTCTGGTTGAGCGTTTGGCTCCAGGTAAACTCGTTGATGAGATCATCAAGGTACAACACAACTGTGTCTCTGACCGGACCAACTACAGCAATAACAGTAAGCTGGTTCGTATCGCCCATGAAAAGTTACTGGTATTCAAAAAGCAAAATGCATCATCATCGCTTTCGCTTATCCCAGTAGCAGATAAACGTGCGGCCAATATGGTTGGAGTTACATGGAAAGCAGTGTTGCGTCGAGTGTTACAAGGTAAAACCTTATCGTTAGATGCCATTTACCAACAAATTGCACCTTACGCGAAACACCGACAAAACGAACACTGGCAAGCCAAGGTTCGTCAAGTGCTGCAAGATGAACGATATTTTGTTCGAGTGGATTCTGGGGTTTATACCCTAACAAAGTGAAAGCTAATGTTGACACCTAGAAAGGGCAGTTCCACATTAGAAAAATTCTCGAATTTATGTCGAAATACTCTAGTACACCGAGAGATCGGAGTACGTACCGTTAAAGGGTAATAAGCGCTGGGGGATCTCCCCCTCGCTTTCCAAAGCAGTCTGAACTTACAAAGAGACTATTTTGGAAAGTGCCTTTGGTGCTTGAGTACGTTAGCTGGACGTCGCAAATAAACAGCAAAATCTCATCTATTAACCACCCTGGCGGGGCATGTTCTCCCGCTGGGAGTCATGCTTCTCAAATAAGGAGTATGACAATGCATGTCAACTTACCAGCCAGTACAAGTACGTTACTGGTTCAACTAGAAAGAAAAGGTATCGCTATTGAGTCGCAATGCAGAAATGGGTATTGCGGAGCATGTCGGTGCAAGCTGGTAAGAGGGAACATTTCTTACCGTGCTGAACCTATAGCATATCTTAATGATGGTGAAATTTTGCCTTGC
Source organism: Vibrio sp. YMD68 (assembly GCF_029958905.1). NCBI lineage: Bacteria > Pseudomonadati > Pseudomonadota > Gammaproteobacteria > Vibrionales > Vibrionaceae > Vibrio > Vibrio sp. YMD68. The sequence continues at coordinate 133,195 of NZ_CP124615.1, forward strand.
TGTGCTACAGCAACGTCAGATGTAACTGTCGATATCTAACCCCAACCCTGAGGAGCTTTAACCTACGGGTTGGGCTCCTCTTTACAAAGAGGAAATATGTATGACCAATCAATACCATCACGATTTTTACCGCAATAGCACTTTCCCTGTTGTTGTTTATGAATTGTGTGAAGAGTCATTAACCATTAAGCCTATAACAATTGAGGAGTACGGTTTAGCCACTCCAGATTGTACACAGGAAAGCATTCTTTACTATGCGGAAGGCAAACGTTGCCGTTCGTCTGTAGAACACTTCTTCTTAACTCGTAATGATGCAGAAGAAGCTCTAGAGCGTTTAAGAATGTCCTTAACCACCAAGCCAAAATTAGAAGAACTCGCATACGCCCAAGCAACTGCTCAGTACCTGTCAGAATTAGGAAGTGCTGACAATTGGTTCATGGCTTACGAGTATCTAATAGAATGCGTTGAGAAAGGTGAAGAGCCCGATTTAACTGCATGGCAACCATTTGAACATTGGGAATGGAAAGATATAGCAGATCGTATAGACGATGAGGCTCAATCTATTCTTTCTCTGTTGAAACAGGTGTTAAAACTTGCGAAAGAGGGGATCGTTTATTCGGCCATAAATGACACACTCACAATGGATATGAACCAGCTATGTATGCAAAGCATGGTAGAACTAGGTGCATGTCAGGAGGTGTCCAATGAAGCTGAATAAACGAATAGCTAGTCAAGATGAGCATGGTCGTATTGCCAATATCATCAAATGGTGTAAGCGACACAACCAAACGATCAATGGCTTCCCTTACGGGGATGATTTAGTTGGTTCGGATGGAATTCATCTTGAATTGTTGGTCCCTCAAGGTACTTCTCCTGAGAAGTGTACCGATGCTTTGGTTCAAGGTTACTCAGAGCGAGATGTCGTAACCCATGCGGTGATTGAATGTCCCGCAGATTGGTTTAACGCCAACCTTGAATCTAGGCATTAGATACTGGCTTATAAACTCAGGGAGGTGAGTTATGACCATGCCAAATTCGCAACTAGTTATGTTTGCTGGAAACAACGTGGAAACTGTAGAGGAAGTTCGCTCGATGCAGCTGGCCGTTAGATGTGATGCTTTAAAAGCAAATTCATCGTCGGAAAGAAAAGAGCTCGAATCATTGGAGCTTTGGCTGGAAGAGCAAATTAACTCTCAGATTGTTGGATTTTAACATATGAAACTTAACCCCAAAGGGGCATACCTATGCCCTTTTGGGAGTGGGTTGCCTCTCAATTAAATTTTTAGGAGCAACCCATGAATACTGCAAGCGTATTAACCTACGATGCACAATTACAACTCCCCTTCATTTTTGATGATCTGCTATTAGAAAATGATGAAGAGCCGATTGAAAAGGTTACTCCCTTAACAATCGTAGCATCATGTTCTGAACGTACAGTCGAGCAAGAGTTTGAAACTGAAATCGAAACTTGGACTGATGGGCAGATTAAAGAGCTAAGAGAGGCATTTTTGCGGTATAGCTTAAATGTCCTTGCTGACGGACGCTCTGGTAAAAAAGCAAAAGATGAAGCTTATGAATGGTTGAACTCTGATGAAGTTCATCCATTTTCATTTGTTACCTGTTGTGTGTTATCTGGTTACGACCCTGATGAAGTGCGTAACCTTTGCCAATACACACTCAGACAGTTAGCCAAAAGAAATAAATAGCCACCAGGAGGAGTATCACCTGCTGGTGGACTCCTCCAAGTTCGAGGAAATTACAATGACTACTTCACTGAAACAGAAAGCAATTGGATTGGCCGCTGCACAAGTCCTTAAATTCAATGATGAATATAAAGGAACATGGTATGACGGCTATTTGCTTTTGCTGGAATGTATGCAGCAAGATCGAGAACCTGAACATTGTGCCATCAGAGATGATGTTGAGTTTTGGTCATGGCATGAGGTAGTGCAATTCATTGATAAAGAGGCTGAAAACATTTGGAAGCCGATGGAAAATGAATTGGCTGACACCAAGCAACTGATTGTTCATGATGCTGCCTCGGGACTTGATAAGTTCTGTGGTATCGACGTTGAACGCTTCGGTGAGCTTGATAAGGCGTGTCAAACTATCGTTCTAAACAAAGCGGTAGTACTTGCTGTAGATAAGGTAAATCGAGATGAACCTGAGAGTGAGCAAACTAAATTCCATGTTCGTTCATATTCTGGACGGTTTATGTATGGTCGTACTTGTCTTGGGATAGATGTCCCCCCAGGAAAAGATCTTTCAGCAGTGGCAAGTTGCATGGGAAATTTATTCAAATTTCTAGGTACACCACGTCAAGATCAAATGGGCAAAGGTACAATCTATTATTGGCCGAATATCGAACAATGTGAATCACACGATGTAGCCTTGTAGGAAACTATAAGGTAAAAATAACAAGCGCAGGGGGAAATGCCCCCTCGCTTTCCAAAGCAGTTTGTACGTACATAGAGACTTTTTTGGAAAGTGCCTTTGGTGCTTGAGTACGTTAGCTGGACGTCGCAAATAAACAGCAATATATCAACCCTGACGGGAGAGCCTCCCGTCGGGAGCTCTCCGTCAATAACCAATAATTGCATGGAGAAGATCATGTCTAAAAACACTAACGATATTTTTACTAATCGCACCCCTTTGGAGTTCTGTGTTTATCCCAAACTAGACCGATGCGTTGGTCTACGTATAGGCTATCCACACTATCGAGAAGGTGCCAATGGCGTTGTCTGTGAGGTTGAAGCAGAATATCCCACACTAAATACTCATTCGAGTGTAGCGTGGCCTCTGGTTGAAGAACTGAATAGCTACACCATCAAAAAACAGAAACAGATAATCGAGGATATTGATGAGGCTGTTGCTGAACTTTTAATGCACAAAGCCAATCTTCTAGAAAATATTCTAAAGCTAGAAGACGGTGAACTTGATTTAAACGAACAAGCGAAAATGCGCTACGAAGAAAACAGTAAGTCTTCTGTCGCGTGATTAGACTGCTATAGGCAAGGGTGATAACCAATGAATGTAGATCAGTTTATTGACGTGATGGGATTGCGATGCCCTGAGCCATTAATGGTGGTTCGTCGTGCAATTCGTCGTATGGGGCCAGGAGAAACACTCGAAGTGAAAGCTGATGACCCAGCTACCACGAGAGATATACCTGACTTTTGTCGCCACATGGATCATCAACTTGTGGAAAGCGAAGTAACCTCTCCCCCATACAAATACATAATCAAGAAACAAATATAAACCCCATAGGGGCGGAAACGTCCTATGGGATAGTTCCGCTCCTTTAATTTAGGAGAAAGGCATGTATATATCGTTACGAGGTCTAAATCACGAGCAATTAAAGTCCAAGATTATCGACCATCGAACAAAGCGCTCATACACTGTTGAAGAGGCTAATACCCCACTACCCAAACAGTCTATTGTCGAGGTAGGACGGCTTTCCTGTGTGTACACAGGTAAGAAATTGTCCCCAGCAGAAGTACACGCTTATAACGGTTTTACTGAGGAATACAATCGCAGCACATGGCGGCCAGATCAGGATTTCCTCCTAGATCAGAGACATCGCTTATATCATGCAATTTGCCTCGACAACCTTAAACTTCAAGAATCTGCCTAAACCTATGAGGTAGTTCATTTCAAACACTAGCCCACGGGCGCACTTGTGCCCGTAGGGTACAGGTGTGCTCTTTATCTAAGGAGACACCTATGGCCGCTAAATTTATTGAGTTTGATTCACAAAAAGAAGCGATAAATCATCGAGCTAAAGCGGGGGGCTGGATTTTTTCAGCTTTCAGTGGAAAAGCGATATGGTTTAACACGACATTCACACCTCACAAGATTCTTTATCACAGAGCTGTGCGAGGCTTGTCTGGTGAAGTGATTTAACTGATAAGTAAGCCTAAAAGCGTCGGTTCATCCGGCGCTTTCCTAAAGGTTTTATCTTTCACATGTGAAAGTGGAGTGTAGAACTTATAGGAAAGTGCCGTTGTGTACTGAGTGCGTTAGCTAGACGCCAAAAATAAATAGCATCTATTCACCCAACCGGGTACATCATTCCCGGTTGGGAAAGGTGTACCTTCTATGCAAGAGGATACACTGATGCCTAGTTACAATGAAATCAATGCTCCGTTCTGGAAGAACAGTCTTCATGTTCTTCAACTTCCTGATGAGATGCCTTCTCAAAGAGAGGTTACGTGGCTCATCGAAATATTGAATGCAGCAAATAAACTGTCATCAAAAGGCGCTGTCCTCATTGATGCAGATGATATGGATAACCCTACAGCAGATTTACCCGATGTTCATGTGGAAGTCGATTTTAAAGACGTTTTCACTCCATTGCGCGTAACTTGCTGGCGAGCTCCAATCCCAAAAGATGCAACTGTTGTCGTTGAAATCAAAAACAACGCAATAACCAATTAACCCTTTGGGGCTCCAGACCCTAAGGGGTTCTGGTGGCCCTTGAATTTCAGGAGAAATGAATATGGCTACCATCGTAAATACAAAACTCGGAGAGCATCGCGGTAAGAAAAGAGTATGGCTAGAAGGAGCTAAGTTAGCTCGTGAAGGCTATGAACCAGGCCAAAAGTATGATCTGGTGTTAAAGGACTCTCAGGTTGTTATCCGGGTATGCGATACGGGAAAGTTCACCGTGAGTAAACGTACTCGCAATGGTCGGACTATGCCCATCATTGACGTGAGCTCTCAGGAGCTGGCGGAACTGTTCGATGGCGTTGAGATGCTTCGCGTCTTTATTCGCCAAGGGACAATCGTTATTTCTGCCCACCATCAGCATGAACGTGTTGTTGAGCGGGTAGAGCGCTTGTTCACCAAACTGGAGAATGGAGAGCCTCTGAGCGTTTGCAGCCTGTTTCATGGTGGCGGCGTTTTGGATAAAGCTATCCACTCTGGTCTGGAACGGTCGGGGATCAACAGCTCAATTGCTGTTGCGGTCGAGATGGAAGGTAAATACCTGGATGCTTCCCTTCGCAATAACACCGAATTGTGGGACGACAAATCCATTGTGATTGAGTCGCCTATTCAGTCGGTAAATCTCAGCCGCAAGCCACCGCAGGTTGACCTGCTGGTAGGAGGTATCCCATGCACTGGTGCCAGCCGGGCAGGGCGCTCGAAGAACAAACTATGGGGTGGTGAAATCGGAGGTCACGCTGAATCGCATGAGTCAGCTGGCGCACTGTTTTTCAACTTTTTGCAGTTTGTCGAAGCTCTCAATCCAGCAATGGTGGTAATTGAGAACGTTGATACCTACCAGAAGACTGCGAGCATGGAAGTGATCCGGTCGGTGCTGACCTCTCTGGGGTACAACATTCAGGAGCGTATCCTGGATGGCAATGAGTTTGGAGTTCTTGAACGTCGCAAGCGTCTGTGTGTGGTTGGCACATCTGTTGGTATCGACACGTTCGATATTCGAGAGGTTAAGCCGCTGCGCCAGAAAGAAGCGTGTATCCAAGACATCCTGGAGCCTGTTGAGCTTGATTCACAGCGTTGGAAGTCATTCGACTATCTGGCTGAGAAAGAAAAACGTGACAAGGCCGCTGGTAAAGGCTTTAGCCGTCAATTGCTGACAGGTGAAGAGTCATACCTGGGGACAATTGGGAAAGATTACGCGAAATGCCGTTCGACCGAGCCGTTCATTGTTCATCCAGAACAACCTGAACTGTCTCGAATCCTTACTCCACTGGAGCACTGCCGAGTGAAAGGCATCCCATCAGAATTGATTGAGGGGGAATCTGACACAGTAGCGCATCAGATCCTGGGGCAGTCTATTGTCTTCCCTGCGTTTGAAGCTCTGGCCTACGAATTAGGCCGAAGCTGCTGGCAGCTGGTGGACAAGACTCCGGTACTAGTCGAAGTGGTGGATACCGAGCAGCCTTATATCGGCGGCGAAGACTTCCACTGGGCTCCGGCTTTAATCGAACGATCAGGAATGCTCAAGCTCGCACCAGCAGGTGAAGCCTTGGGTATGCCTATCAATGTAATGAACAATTCGGTCTATTTCGCTGCGGCGGATGGTCCGGACACAAGTTGCGGCCATCAACCAGCAAAATCAATTCCAATCCAAATGGCTGGAGATGAAATTCGCGTTATGGCCGCTTAACACTACCAATAGCTGAGGTGATTCCCAGAAGGGGTTCCTCAGCCTTACCAGGAGAAATCTATGTGTAAATTATCTATTTATCGTGCTGAACACGGTTCGTATACGGAAGCTCTAAAATGTGCAGCTGTTTACCACTCAACAGGGGATGAGCTTGAACCTGAATTTGTAGATGGTCCAGCTGGTAGAGTGACGTATTTAAGTGATATGTATTCTGTCATACAAACTGTTTGCAACGCAGCTGGCCGAGACGATTTGGTCTTCGGTACAGTCATAAACAATATCTTTTGGGAGTTGGATGAGTTAATTGACCACTTTGAAAAGGTAAACCAGTGGCCTTGTGAGAATTACCCTGAGAAGGTTGAAAAGCTTGCTCAAGATGCTCACAAAGGATGTGGACTGATTTATGAACTCTTCGCAAACCGGTATATAGATGCGATTGATAACCTTGTTCTCGACTTACCTAAAGGAGTTAAAGAACAGGTTATCAAGCTTGCTGAAAATTACGGTTACGAAGTTATTACAGCGGAGCAGCAAACTGAAAGCCATGAAGAGCATTGGAATGATGACGTTCATTATTGCTCCCACGGCATAGATGCAAATTGCTGTCCGGCTGGTTGTGGCGATATTGATGATGGGTCATATGACGAAATGCAAGAACCCAGTGGCTATAACGAAGCCGGGGTGATTCATTCACGTATAGAAGGCATCGTCGGAAATATTAAGCAGGGAGAAACTATATCTCCATTAGATTGGTGCATGTTGAAAAAGTATGTCCATGATAATCCAGATGCGTGTTCTTGGTACGATGATTGTTTTGTTGAGCCATTAAATGGTTCACGAGAAACAGTTCGAAGTGCAGGAGAGCTTGTTAAGTATCTTCAAAGACAAATTCTGGATGCTTGCTTCGATTTTCGTTTAAACAAGCGAGTTGAAGCAGCGAAAAGTGAAAATGGTATTTTAATTCATTGTTCTTTATGAATTAACTTACTCTAAGGTGGATGCGGAGCTTGATAGCTCTGCATCCTTACCTCTTGGTGTCATTCTTGTCATTTTCTAAAGGCGTTTGTTAGAGACGTTTTTGGAAAGTGCCTTGTGCGCTGATGTGCGATAGCTGGTCGCCAAAAACAAACAGTACTTATTGTAACCCGCGTGGGGATAGTCCCTGCCGGGGGCTATCTCCATTCAACATGGAGATGACAATTATGAAAATTGAATCTGTAGTTCGTCTTCCAATGGAAGATTCAGGTTTAGGTCACAATATCGTCCGGTTAAATAACCGAAACGTAGACTCAAAGAGAAAAGATCCTAATCGTTTCTTTCGACGTGAGCCAGTAGTGATCTATAACCCCGATAACGGCACAAAAGTAATTCGATATGTAATGGGCAACCCAGGAACAATGTCGATTACCAAAAATGCTGTTGGTCTTGATTACGATGCCGTTGATGCTCTTGGAGTGAAATTTAAAGAAGAGGTTTCACTGGAAATGCGGAGAGCTCGCTGGTGGGAAATTTACCAGTGGTTCTGGTTCCACCCTGACTTCTCTATTCGCTTATCAATCCGTCTTGGAGTGGTAGGCGCATTACTCGGCATTCTTGGTTTTTTCACTGGGATCACTCCCATCATTTTAGGCTAACGCCTATCCAAAAGCTCAGAAGCTCCAGAAGGGTGCTTCTGAGCCCACTCTAGAAGGAAATAAGCTTATGTATCAATACGATCATAAAAAACGAAATATTATTGTATCGGTTTTGACTGTTGTGGGTAGTTTGTGTGTTTTGGTGCCGCTTTTGGTCGCCATTTCGTTTGACTGGCCCCCGTTACTTACCGATATGGCCGCATGGTTTGAGAATGCAAAACAATATGCAGTAGCGCAGTTCTGGGGGCTCGTATTTGGAGTGCCTTGTTTATACATTGCATATCGCATTTATAATTGGCTGCCGATCATTCCTTAATATTTCAATATCAAACCCTCGGGGGTGTATGTCCCTGTGGGGGCGTGCGCCCTCCATACTTTGTACGGAGGATACTATGCAACATCAACTTGACATGCTTGCGTCAGTTTGTGCTGATGAAACACCCGTTATTCATGCGTCTTCATTGATTGCAAAAGGGGATAAATGGGATCAAGTTTGGCAAACACTCAAGGAAGATGAAGAACTAAACTTCCGAGATGCCACTAGAAATACTTGTTTGTCTGAGCTGATTGAAAGTTCAGTACAGGCAATCTACGCAGCTTTGCTAGACGGGTGGACCATGATGCTTGGTTACTCATCTGGCAAGGACTCTGAGACAGTACTGCACCTATTTTTGATGGCTCTGGTAAGGGCAGTTAGAAATGGAGAACGTATTAGCCAACATCATTTTATCCTACACACTGATACCGGGATAGAGAACCCAGAAGTTCGCTGGCTTGCTGATGTGAAACTTGAAGCGTTAGAACGGTTTATTAAGAAAGAAGCGATTCCTCTTAATATCGTGATCGCTAATCCAGGTATTACACAGAGTTGGACTGGAAGGGTGCTTACTGGACGTGGACTGCCTACGTTTTCCAATAGTTCAGCGCGTCAGTGTTCACAGGAACTGAAAATCACATCAGCAAGAAGAGCTAAAGCTGCCTACGTTAAAGACCTTCCTAAGGAGGTTCAAAATAAGGTTTGCTTGATGTTAGGAAGCCGTGATTCTGAAAGCTCTACTCGCGCTGCAAATATTGCCAAATTTGGCGGTTCAGCAGCAAAAGTAGTGAACACTAAGCACGGTGGAGAACTGTATGTGATCAAACACTGGCTGATGTCTGATGTGTGGGATTTTTTATTAAGCTCGGGAGCCGATGCTAAATACCCCTTACCAAGTTATCTAGCGAGTAATAACACTACTGCACAGCTTTACAAAGAAGCAACGGGCGAGTGTGTTATTGGAGCTGCGGAGAAGCGTAAGAGTGAAGCTTGCGGAGCCCGTTTCGGTTGTTGGGCTTGCCAAGCTGTCGGGCTCGATAAGAGTATGCAAAACATGCTGTCTTCTGATGAAGATAAGTTTGGTTATATGGCCGGACTCAATCGTATTCAGAGATATCTAGCAAAGCGGAGGTATGCCTGGGAAGACCGACATCCCATCGGTCGGACAATATACGAGGGGGGGTACATTAAACTCCAACCTGATGTGTATAGCCCGAAATTTCTAGAGCGCTTGTTGCATGTTTGTGTATCAATGGATTATGTCGAGGCTAAGCGAGCTATGGAAGTAGCTGAGAAGTTAAACCTTGGCTTAATTGAAGACACAGCATGGAATCGACGTATGGCCGAACCGCAGTTTCGAATTGTTTCTGAGTCTGCGATCTGCCATATCGACTTTATGTGGTCTTACCATCATTTCAATGACAAGCCGTTCCATGCTCTTGAAATTTATCATCGAGTTTGGACTATGGGAGAACTTGATCTTCTGGAAGATGAAGTACACCAACAAGAAGTCCCGAGAACACCGATACCGAAACCGTTATGGGTAAAGGTTGATAGGTGGGGGGATGGTAGTCTTTTTGATGGTCTATCAGATCCGCTTGCAGAAATGACATACTTTGATGGTGGCGATGACCCACGCGCAGCTAGGGTTATCAACACTAACGATGGTGTCAGACGAGTGGTAAGCTTCGCAGAAGAAAAAGAGGTTGTAGTAGAAGCAGATGCAGCCAATTTTATTCTATGGGAAGAATATCCTCGATTAAGAGAGAAGGTATTATCTGGGATGTACACACCAGGATATGCCGCGCAATTTTACTTGCGATTTGGTGCGATCAGCTTCGCTAAAGGAAAAGGGTCTATGTATCATAAAATGATGCAAAGAGGACAAACTTATCATCAAATGAGACTGTCCGGTTATCAAACGATGGAAGGTGTTTCCTCTCGCCCTGATCTGAAAGTACTAACCGATAAAAAGTACAAGGCGCTGGTGGCTCGAAAGATTAAAGCAAGAATTGCAAAAGTAAGATGGTGGTTGAATCTGGATCTAACGATTCGTGTTCATTTAGTGAATAAAACATTCACTGGGCAATGGATTGAAGATCAACTAAGAGCCGAAGAAGATGCCCAGCAACGTGAAACAAGAAGTCAGTGGTACAACTCACTTCGTGATCAGTTTTGGTTAGCTAGCAACGCATTTTCTATGTTCTTAGAAGTAGAGAAAGAAAGTAAGTCTCGACCAGAGATATACCGCTATTACCAAGCAACGAAGAGCAAGGCAATTGACTTGGTTGCCTCTGCTCATAGTGCCATTGGGCAAGAATGGTTGAGTGAAATCATGGTGGCTATAAAAAGTGAATTTGAGGCAGCAAAACAGTGTCTTGAAGATGGTTCATCATTAACATTCGATGACTATCCGCATTGGGTCCACCAACTGTCCAAAAGACAACCAGAACGTTTGTTACGACACATTTCGCTATTGATAGTTCGTATGAACCGCGTAATCCTTAGCAGAAAGGAACAAGATGCTCTGAAAGATGAAACTCAATTGGCTCTTCCATTAGTGGCTTAGTAAACAAAAACCCCGGCATTTTTGCTGGGGTTTTTTACTTATGAGAACCAAACGCCCTAAAAGGGCAAATAGACGTTTCGTGAACCATTTGGATTGGCGATAGACTAAAAAAAATGTCGGCTTTGCTGACGTTGAAAGGTAGCTGGCCTACAAGCAGCAACTACATTCTGAATGGAATACATTCCATCAGAAATCTGATTAAACATTTCGGTGTCAGGCCGAAAATACACCTCAAGAACAGTCCACAAGGACTCTCACAACTTAACCCACATGGGTACACGGGACCTATGTGGTAACTGTGTACCCTTCAAACTTCATTGGAGGATACTATGTCAAATTCAAACTATGGATTCCTAGCACTTGCTTTGCGTCAACGATTGATAAAACGCTGGTCACTGATGCATTCAGTACAGCCTGAATCAGTCTTGGAGCATAGTGCTACCGTTACGTTGCTTGCTCTTCTCGCTGGTCATGTCGCAAACCAAAAGGGGAACAAGGTCGATCTTGCCAAAATGCTTTCCCACGCAGCACTACACGATGTGGCCGAAGTTCTCTGTCAGGATGTTGTGACGCCAGTAAAAAAGGCTAATGACACTTTGGCGAGGGAATTCGAGCGACTTGAAAAAGCTGCTGAGGAGCAGTTAATTCACACGCTACCTTTGGAGCTTCAAGGTGCAGTCGCGGAAGCATTTGCCCCAGGTGGCTATGAACAGCAACTGGTGAAAGCCTGCGATACCTACGCTGCATATATCAAGTGCAAACTTGAAGTGGCAGCTGGCAATGCGTTGGAGTTCCAAGATGCTCTCGACAAGATGATTGGCGTTGTATCTCAGTTGAAATCTGATTTCCCTGAGATCGAAGTAATAGATCAATGGTTCGGTGCTGGACTTAACTTGTCAGTAGATAAATTGCTGTCATGTAGCGATGACGAAGGTTGCTACATCAAATTTGTTACTGATCAGCGTCCGGGAGAGCCAGATATTCTTGCTGGAAATGAACAATCAGATCTTATTCTGACAGATCTCGAAGGCAAAGAGCTCAAACGAATCAAGCCAACTGCACCTTGGACTCATGAAACACTTTCCATGTTAACCATCTCTTCGGAATGGGCCCGTATGGGAGTTGAGGCATACCTTGGAAAGCAGTGGGTTGGGAGTACCGAAGTATGAATAATAATGACTTCAAACTAGTACAAAGAAATACAGATGAATGGGACAAAATGGGGTTTTGCGCCCACTTCAGCGAAAAGTCCAATGTGAGCCTACAGCCCTTTATTTATAAGGGCCGGCAGGGATCGCTTACTCTCTAATATCCTTCTTAAGCCACCAGTTCGACCATGCTATCCTCTCTCCAAGGTTCTAAGTTCTCAAGCAGTTTCTCTAGAACGATATTGTCTTTCTGAATACCAAAGGTGTAATTACCGGCAAGTTGGATATGACGCCATGCGACTGGAGATAAACCCGCTATCAGATTCACCACTTCCTGATTACCTTCTTGCTCAAACTTTTCAATCAGATTGGATAGCAAGGCTGAGTTATAATAAATGATGCAGTTAGCAATAATTCTCGCACAATCATTCCACTGATCTATCTGATAATCATTGCCTCCACGGAATTGATTTCCATTGATTGACGCAATAGCTCGACGTAGTTGGTGGTAGGCTTCGCCACGGTTCAAAGCTTGCTGAACAAACTGTCGCAGGACTTTATCGTCAACATAATCGAGGATATAGAGGCATTTAATGATTCGGTCATACTCTCTAAGTGCGGCTAAGGTTCGACTGTTCTGTTTGCCGTTCGACAGCTTGGTAATGATCGTACTTTGTGTCGTTGTCTTACGACTTAATGAGCAAATGATCCTTTGAATATTTTCCCACTCACGTTTGATTAGTGAGGTGTTAAACGGTCGGCGCAGCTTTAATGATACGGCCTCTCCATGCTCTATTTCGAACAAATCATGGAAGACATATTTAAACTTGGCGTATCGTGGAGCGAATTGGTAACCAAATAAGTCAAGGATCGCAAAGTTGACATTATTGACCCCATGAGTATCGGTTGCTAACGCTTTAGGCTGAATATCGCTGCTATTGTTATAGAGCAAATCAAAAGCATGATGTCCTTCATACTCGTTAGCTGAAATGATCTTGGTGTTGACAGGGACATGGTTTGACACCAACGTAAGGGCGGATACTCCTTTGCCTTTACGGAAGTATTTTGCTGAAAATCGAGCCTTGAATGTATTGATGCGGCAGGCATGCTTTTGACCATCAATACTACCAAAAGGGGTGGACTCGTTGATCGTGTAATGTTTAAAGATCGGAAGTTTTGCCAGAGCATCCGAGATCACATCATTGGCATCGCTTGTCGTCTCCGGCCGAATGTATCCATCATTTACGGCTCTCAGAACACCAATGGCTCGATCAGATATCGATGACATATGATGCAATCCATAATTAGAGCCATTGCCAAAGATACAAGCGAGTAAGTCTTCTTCTCTCGCCTTACTTCCTAGCTTTTTAGTTCCGATACTTTTGAAGGCATCTAAGTAACCGGTTCTCTGATTAACGTAATCCATGATTTCGATAATACCCATATGTTGAAGTTGGTTGTAAATCGGGTTATCAAGATCGTCTTTCCAACGCTTATTAGCTAACTTCCAAGTGAGCTGATTGGTGCGAGGTTGATGGATAACAAAATCATTGGCTCCATCATTGATATTGCGGCTGACTTGAGCCATTTTGTGACGCACGGATTTTGTTAATGTCGCAAGGGTTTGCTCGATAGGAGCAATCAACTTATCTAACCCTGTATTGGCAACAAGATTTTCATTTTTTTTCCATTCAGTTATAGGGATAAGATCATCTTCGAGACGTTTGTTTTTCGCACTTTCGTTGACAAATATATGGTTGCTATCAAGCATTCGAGAGACTTTCTGGTACAAGTAATATTCAAAACGTCGATAGTTAACGCCTTCCTTATCAACGATATAGTCTTTGTCCTGCTTAAGAAGTAACCTTTGGTCGGCAGTACAAAGGTGCTTTTCTTTTTGAAGCTCTGATTTTGCTATTTGTAATTGCGTAGAAAGTAATGTCTGACCTGGTTCACATTCAATATCTATCGCTAGAAAAAGAGGCCTAATCGAGTTTGAAATCTTTCTATATTGGCTGTCAATGTGTTGCCATTCGTACTGTCGCTTATCAAAATTTTCCTTATTTAAGTGCTGACTAATGAGCTGGATTTCATCTTTGGAGAGCTTTTCAAAGGCATTTTGCCGAATATCACCAAATTGAGTCTGGTCACTGACGGAGTCATCGACAAAGAGTCCAAGGAGGTGACCGGCGTGGGTCAACTTGTCTCTAACCACTTCAAGCTCATCTGCAATCCGTTGTTTAGCAGCGGCAGAGGCGGATTCCCTTTGTTTTCTGGTCACATACTGAAACGCGGTGACTAACTTATCATTCGTTTCTTGATAACGGAAAAACAAGTAACACACGATATATAGCATCCCTTGCCATTCAGGAAAACGACGGATCTTATACAGGGATTGGTGCCGAATAATGGACGCGTAGTACGTTAAGTTCCCTTGCGATAGCCCGAGTTCATTGATGAGCCCCTTTATCTCTTGATACACACTTTTTATTGTACTGTGTGTTTCAATTTCACGCATAAGTTCCGATGGGGTGAAGTCTTTCGCTGAGCCTTTCTGCGCTGAAAGTTGATTCAAGCGCCCTTTGGTATGCAGTATTTTTTTAAGTTGCATACGAGTGGTATCTGACATGGAACTTGAGAGAATAGACTCTGTCCTCTGCCTCTCACTGGCTAGGACGGACGTGATCATGGTTTGTAATGTTGAATAACCGGCTAAGCCAATGCGTTTTTGGCCAAAGAAGGCTAAGCATTCATCAAAAATATACTTGGGATAAGTACAGATCGTTGCCACATCTTGTAGGCGTTCTAACAACGATTTCTCATCCACCTTAGAGAGTCGAGTAAAACCAAGGATTTCGTACATCTTCAATATCAATGTTGCTCGAGTACTTTTGGCAATAAGCGGGTATTTGGGCTTTCTGTTTGGAAAGTAAGTTGCATAAAGGTAATCGACATCTTGTTTGACATCTCGCAATCTGAACTTCGGTACGACTGGCTTAGCTCGGAAGTACCCAATAAGAAGTAGTAAATAGATTCGAGTTTCAACTTTACTCAAGGTTGATAGCACCTTCTCTATACGGGGATCTACCGAAAAGTACTCTTCCCGCTCACTTTGATTAAAGACAGGGCGTGAATACAGCTCATGGATCTCTTGATCTGTCAGAATTTGAATTCGGCTTGGCTTAACAGTTTGCATCGTTCTCCTTTTTCTCTATCAGCCCAAGTGAAAGGTCATCATACTAGAGGTAAGATTGTACAATCGATGTTTTATGTGAAATTTAAGTATACTTATAAGTCATAAGTAAAAATTGACACGAAAAGCACATTTGTCATAACCTATTTGTCATACAAGTTTAGATCATAACCTAAATGTCACCTTGAGGAACTTATGTACATCTTTGGATACTTAAGAGCATCAACTTCTGATCAGAATGCAAAGCGTGCTCAGAAAGCTTTGCAGGAGTTTGTACAGCAAAAGGGCTTTCGAATAGCGGGTTGGTATATTGAGAATGAATCGGGAGCTTCTTTACAAAGACCAGAGCTTCTTCGATTGCTTGATGATGCGGCAATTGGTGATGCAATCATCATAGAGCAAATTGATCGTCTTTCTCGTCTTGATGAAGAAAGCTGGTTCACATTGAAAGAAATGCTGCACGAAAAAGAACTCAAGGTGATTAGTCTGGATTTACCAACCAGTCATGTTGCATTCTCTCCCCAAATCACCGATGAATTTACCGGTTCGATGATCAAAGCAATAAATAGCATGATGATGGATATGCTAGCTGCTATCGCAAGAAAAGATTACCAAGATCGCCGTCGTCGTCAGGCTGAAGGAATAAAGAAAGCCAAAGAGGAAGGTAAATACAGAGGACGGCAAGCTGACTCTGATCTACACGAAAAGATCTATCAGCTACGAGTTATCAACGGGTTAAGTATCAGTGATACCGCAAAGTTGACAAATGTGTCTACTAGAACGGTGATTCGAGTAGCTCAAAAGTTGGCAAGTGAGCGTTCTGTGGCAGTAATTTAACCATTTCATACGGAGAGACCAACATGGCTGTAACTGTATTAGGTATCGGCCTGATAAAAATGGGGTTGCACTCCATGAAGCTGCTCACAAAGGTAATATTGTCCTTTGTAAACCCAAAATAAGTCGCGCTAAACTATTGGAAACCTTAGCATACAAACCACCGTGTTTAATTGGAAGTTGTAGCAGCGCTTATTTTTGGGTTCGGACCTTGAAAAAGTAGGATATGAAGTTCGACCTATTGCTCCAACGTTTGTCTCTCCTTATCGGTTATCAGGCCGAACAAAAAAATGATGCAACTCACGCTCAAAGGATTTGTGAAGCGGTTTAACGCCCTCATATAAAATCAAACACCTAAATAGCTGATCCGAATACTGCTACATTTTCGCGATACCGTGTCCGTTGCCAGGAAAAGGCGAAACGGTTTCCCTAAAATGCCATACCTTGCCAAGAAGTTCCCGCATGTTTCGGCAACTGTGATTACAGGTTACCGTTTCATGTAGTGCCAACCATAAGCGCTCTATCTTGTTGACCCAAGGTGAGTATACCGGTTGAAACAACAACCTGAACTTGGGGTTGCTCTTGAGCCAAGCCAGGGTTTTACGGCTCTTGTGAATGATGTAATTATCCAGAATTAGCGTGATAGTTTTGGCTTTGCGGTAATGTCGTTTGAGCTTTTCCAGCACTGTAATAAACAGCTCCGATGCCTTGCTGGCGCTGCTCACATAAAGCACTTTTCCTGTTTTGGTATGTAGCGCTCCTGCCAAGTAGTGCTTGCGGTTGTTACCCGGGGTGACAACACGTTTTTGCTGCCCTTTGGGCATCCAGTCCGCCCCGATTTCTCTGATTTCAGTCCATCGATGCCACATTGGGTGTACCAGCCCAACCATCGGCCTATGCTGGAGCGGGCTGCGCCGGTGATGTGCTGAACTTGGGTAACCGGCAGCCCTTGATGCAACATCAACATCGCCATCAGACGCCTGGCAAAGTGCTTATCGTTGGTTTTTTGAATCAATTTTTGCATGCGCTCAGCGCGGCATAGTGGTGCTAAGATAGCCATTCTCAGTCCTCAGCGAGTGGTGGGTTTGTTTGGCGATAGATCTGATCGCTCAAACAGGACTGAGTTCCCTTCCTGTGATCTACTATTTGGAATAGCTATTTAGCGTAGCTCGCAAGTAGGACGTTCGCTTATACTGTGATAGGGGTATAGGGGGGCCATAAGCCCCATAGTGTATATGGTTAACTGGTAGCGATGATACACCACAATGGCCTAACCTGTTGATAATAATGAAAATTGCAACATCATGACTTTAAGCGCCGATTAATGCAAGGCAGACAAGCGCATGGCTTAATGTTGCACGAGATCGGAAAGTGAACTTGAATAATTCTAGTGTTCTGATAGCAAAGCAAATGCATCAAAACCAGTTATTATCTGTGGACTCTATTTTGTGAGTCTATTTCGATTTTTTGCGTTACCTTCTATCGATATTTATCTCTCTGAGACCGGCTATTTTGGTTTTCATTTTTTGGATAAGATGAGAGTTCTTTCTTTGTAGAAAATAAAGTGCAAACAGGTCAGATCAGTTGATTCAAGCCCCAATATCCTAGCAATGTTTGCTTAAAAATGATACTATCTATCTATCTATCTATCTATCTATCTATCTATCTATCTATCTATCTATCTATCTATCTATCTATCTATCTGAAAATTATGAAAAAAATAATATTACTTACTAGTTTATTCAGTATTCCAGTACTTGCTGCGACGGAATCCCCTCAGATTTTTGTTGGCGTAAAGGGGGGGTATCAATGGGCCCTAGACGACAATTACAATCATTCAAATCCAGAGGGCACAATTTTAGGTATCTATGGCGGGTTACAATTTACACCCTCTTGGAGTTGGGATTTAGGCTATCAATATCACGATGAACTTAAGGCGGACGCCACATCGGTTTATGTTAAAACTTGGTTGATTGAAAGTGCTCTTCGTTACGATTGGTACCTACAAGATGACCTAAGTTTATACGGTCGAATTGGTGCTGCTTATTGGGACATGGAAAAAGCGCAATTGTCTTCAAGTAAGAGCGATGCGACAGGCTTTTCTCCTCTCGGTGAGGTGGGGATTAACTATCACTTTAACCCTAACGTCCGATTATCAACGGGCTATCAATACATTGACAGTATTGGTAAGTCAAACGTGGGTAAGTATGATAGCCATGGATTGTTGGTCAGTCTAACTTATACGTTTGGCAGTACAACTCAACCAGCGTTAGTCGAAACAGCGCCAACGTCTATTATTGAAGATACTCCCGCTAAAGAGACAGCCACCGTAAAAACACCTCCTCAAATACAGGCCTTTTCACCAAAAACTACAGCTGGATTGTTTGGTTTTGATTCAGTCGAACCTAACCAAGAGTTTATTGACCAATTAACTGAGACCTCTTCAGTATTAAATTCTTACCCACAAGCTCAGGCCAAAGTTATTGGGCACACTGACTCAACAGGCTCTGCACTCTACAATCAAAACCTTTCTGAGCGTCGTGCTCAAGCGGTTGTCGAATTGGGTGCCACATCGACACAACTTGAGTGGAGAGGTGAGGGTGAGTCTCAACCTATTGCAGATAACAATACTGAAGAAGGACGAGCTAAAAATCGCAGAGTTGAAATCACCATTCCTAGCTTCCAGTATCAAGAGTGAGTTGTATTATTATGAATAAATATTTTAAAACTTTATTTTTAGTGGTGGTTTTTCCACTACTAACGTTAATAGCCGGTTGTAATTCAGAAGGTGCTTTCTCTGAATCAACCATAAAATTAGAACGTATTGACATCGTCGCATCGCCGATAACAACGAGAGGTGCGAGTCAACTGACACTTGCAGTAGGTAACAAGCAACCTTTCGAAGCGGTTGGTCACTACTCTGATGGCTCATCTCGCACATTGACGGATTTAAACGTGAGTGATTGGCACACAAGCGACCCTGATGTAGGACGCTTTGATGAGCCAGGAGTATTTACTGCGACTAACGTGGGTAATACGACCCTCACAGCCACGAAGGATGGCGTGACCAGTAATACGGTGGATGTGAATGTGTCGGCAGCGGTCATTACATCGATTCAAGTGACGCCTTCGCCGGTCAACGTAGCAAAAGGTCAGACTCAGCAGTTAACTGCAACAGCGACATTCAGTGATGCGACGTCCTCTGACGTGTCTAACTCAGTGACGTGGACTCCTATCGATACGGCGACTGCTACTGTGTCGGCAGCGGGTTTATTGTCTGCGGTTGAGGTGGGTAATACGACCCTCACAGCCACGAAGGATGGCGTGACCAGTAATACGGTGGATGTGAATGTGTCGGCAGCGGTCATTACATCGATTCAAGTGACGCCTTCGCCGGTCAACGTAGCAAAAGGTCAGACTCAGCAGTTAACTGCAACAGCGACATTCAGTGATGCGACGTCCTCTGACGTGTCTAACTCAGTGACGTGGACTCCTATCGATACGGCGACTGCTACTGTGTCGGCAGCGGGTTTATTGTCTGCGGTTGAGGTGGGTAATACGACCCTCACAGCCACGAAGGATGGCGTGACCAGTAATACGGTGGATGTGAATGTGTCGGCAGCGGTCATTACATCGATTCAAGTGACGCCTTCGCCGGTCAACGTAGCAAAAGGTCAGACTCAGCAGTTAACTGCAACAGCGACATTCAGTGATGCGACGTCCTCTGACGTGTCTAACTCAGTGACGTGGACTCCTATCGATACGGCGACTGCTACTGTGTCGGCAGCGGGTTTATTGTCTGCGGTTGAGGTGGGTAATACGACCCTCACAGCCACGAAGGATGGCGTGACCAGTAATACGGTGGATGTGAATGTGTCGGCAGCGGTCATTACATCGATTCAAGTGACGCCTTCGCCGGTCAACGTAGCAAAAGGTCAGACTCAGCAGTTAACTGCAACAGCGACATTCAGTGATGCGACGTCCTCTGACGTGTCTAACTCAGTGACGTGGACTCCTATCGATACGGCGACTGCTACTGTGTCGGCAGCGGGTTTATTGTCTGCGGTTGAGGTGGGTAATACGACCCTCACAGCCACGAAGGATGGCGTGACCAGTAATACGGTGGATGTGAATGTGTCGGCAGCGGTCATTACATCGATTCAAGTGACGCCTTCGCCGGTCAACGTAGCAAAAGGTCAGACTCAGCAGTTAACTGCAACAGCGACATTCAGTGATGCGACGTCCTCTGACGTGTCTAACTCAGTGACGTGGACTCCTATCGATACGGCGACTGCTACTGTGTCGGCAGCGGGTTTATTGTCTGCGGTTGAGGTGGGTAATACGACCCTCACAGCCACGAAGGATGGCGTGACCAGTAATACGGTGGATGTGAATGTGTCGGCAGCGGTCATTACATCGATTCAAGTGACGCCTTCGCCGGTCAACGTAGCAAAAGGTCAGACTCAGCAGTTAACTGCAACAGCGACATTCAGTGATGCGACGTCCTCTGACGTGTCTAACTCAGTGACGTGGACTCCTATCGATACGGCGACTGCTACTGTGTCGGCAGCGGGTTTATTGTCTGCGGTTGAGGTGGGTAATACGACCCTCACAGCCACGAAGGATGGCGTGACCAGTAATACGGTGGATGTGAATGTGTCGGCAGCGGTCATTACATCGATTCAAGTGACGCCTTCGCCGGTCAACGTAGCAAAAGGTCAGACTCAGCAGTTAACTGCAACAGCGACATTCAGTGATGCGACGTCCTCTGACGTGTCTAACTCAGTGACGTGGACTCCTATCGATACGGCGACTGCTACTGTGTCGGCAGCGGGTTTATTGTCTGCGGTTGAGGTGGGTAATACGACCCTCACAGCCACGAAGGATGGCGTGACCAGTAATACGGTGGATGTGAATGTGTCGGCAGCGGTCATTACATCGATTCAAGTGACGCCTTCGCCGGTCAACGTAGCAAAAGGTCAGACTCAGCAGTTAACTGCAACAGCGACATTCAGTGATGCGACGTCCTCTGACGTGTCTAACTCAGTGACGTGGACTCCTATCGATACGGCGACTGCTACTGTGTCGGCAGCGGGTTTATTGTCTGCGGTTGAGGTGGGTAATACGACCCTCACAGCCACGAAGGATGGCGTGACCAGTAATACGGTGGATGTGAATGTGTCGGCAGCGGTCATTACATCGATTCAAGTGACGCCTTCGCCGGTCAACGTAGCAAAAGGTCAGACTCAGCAGTTAACTGCAACAGCGACATTCAGTGATGCGACGTCCTCTGACGTGTCTAACTCAGTGACGTGGACTCCTATCGATACGGCGACTGCTACTGTGTCGGCAGCGGGTTTATTGTCTGCGGTTGAGGTGGGTAATACGACCCTCACAGCCACGAAGGATGGCGTGACCAGTAATACGGTGGATGTGAATGTGTCGGCAGCGGTCATTACATCGATTCAAGTGACGCCTTCGCCGGTCAACGTAGCAAAAGGTCAGACTCAGCAGTTAACTGCAACAGCGACATTCAGTGATGCGACGTCCTCTGACGTGTCTAACTCAGTGACGTGGACTCCTATCGATACGGCGACTGCTACTGTGTCGGCAGCGGGTTTATTGTCTGCGGTTGAGGTGGGTAATACGACCCTCACAGCCACGAAGGATGGCGTGACCAGTAATACGGTGGATGTGAATGTGTCGGCAGCGGTCATTACATCGATTCAAGTGACGCCTTCGCCGGTCAACGTAGCAAAAGGTCAGACTCAGCAGTTAACTGCAACAGCGACATTCAGTGATGCGACGTCCTCTGACGTGTCTAACTCAGTGACGTGGACTCCTATCGATACGGCGACTGCTACTGTGTCGGCAGCGGGTTTATTGTCTGCGGTTGAGGTGGGTAATACGACCCTCACAGCCACGAAGGATGGCGTGACCAGTAATACGGTGGATGTGAATGTGTCGGCAGCGGTCATTACATCGATTCAAGTGACGCCTTCGCCGGTCAACGTAGCAAAAGGTCAGACTCAGCAGTTAACTGCAACAGCGACATTCAGTGATGCGACGTCCTCTGACGTGTCTAACTCAGTGACGTGGACTCCTATCGATACGGCGACTGCTACTGTGTCGGCAGCGGGTTTATTGTCTGCGGTTGAGGTGGGTAATACGACCCTCACAGCCACGAAGGATGGCGTGACCAGTAATACGGTGGATGTGAATGTGTCGGCAGCGGTCATTACATCGATTCAAGTGACGCCTTCGCCGGTCAACGTAGCAAAAGGTCAGACTCAGCAGTTAACTGCAACAGCGACATTCAGTGATGCGACGTCCTCTGACGTGTCTAACTCAGTGACGTGGGCTCCTATCGATACAGCTACGGCAACCGTGTCATCAACAGGGTTATTGTCTGCGGTTGAATCGGGTAATACGACCCTCACGGCCACGAAGGATGGCGTGACCAGTAATACGGTGGATGTGAATGTGTGTAGTACTTTGGCTGGTCCATGTATTGAACTCTTCGATACAGGTAGTGGTAAGTTGTTTACCAATTCACCGTCAAAGGCCTACTTAGACAGCATTGGCGGTAGTGCTACAGACGGTACTAATACTGAAAATGGAACTTACGGCCCAAGTGGTGATTTCTACCGATTCAACTGGACTAACGCAAATGCACTATGTACTACCTACAACACCCTTAGTCTCGGCGGACGAACTAACTGGCGTTTAGCGACAAGAGACGAGTTAAAAGTGGAGCTATACGACGCATCTGGTAATATGTTTACCGCGCGCGGTTGGCCGACCTTCCTCTTCTATTGGTCGGCGACGCCTGATGGTTCTGTCTATTACTACGTGGGCCTCGACACTGGCGCTGTCTTCAGCCTCAATCCGATCAACACGCTCTACGCATCCTGCGTCTCAAATCCTTAAAGTTGAGCGTTTAGAGTTTAACGTTTTAGTTTTTAATTTTAATTTTTGAAGTGCCAGAGTTGCATCTGGCACTTTTTAGGAGGGAAGATAAGTGAATATTGAAACTAAATTAGCATTGGTTGAAAGCAGTCAACGTATTGTTGGTATAAAAGAGGGGATGTTTGTACGTTTCTATGAGCAATCACTCTTTGGTTGGCAGCAGTGGGTATCTAAACAGGACCAATTACCGACATTGAAGGTGTTAAGGAAAAAGGTTAAGAAATTGAATGGAAGAGAGGTGTTGTATGGTGGGCTTCCTATAGAATCATTAAAGCAAGTCGGAATTGATGTAGGTACAGAGGCGGTTATTGAGTTAGAAATAATCATCGATTTTTCTGAGTGGCAGTCTTGGAGGCAAGGGCAGTGTGCTCAAATGGACGATATTGAAGAGAAATCACCTTATAACCCTTGTGATGACGATCTGTTAAATCGTCGATATGTTCGATTGTTTTTACCCGAAGCCATCGTTAATAAAGTGATGATGACGAAAGCTTCAAGCTCTTCATTAGATTGGTTGTTGATTGCTGTCAAGCAAGCGATATAACGTTTTAATAAGATGGTTCTCGGAAAATCGACAGGGTACATAGCGACAATGTCGTGCTCAGAGAATGTTAATGTTACGATGTTAACATGTGGGCCCTGGTATGTTATCGGCATTTATGACCTTATGGGTGTTCAAGGGAAGCGAGTCGAAAGGCAACACTTCGAGTTAAACAATAAATGCAAACGCGCGCGGTTGGCCGACCAACAACAACTATTGGTCGGCGACGCCTGATGGTTCTAACTATTACAACGTGAACCTCAACAATGGCAATGTCAACAGCAACAATCCGAGCAACACGAACTACGCATCCTGCGTCTCAGGCCAACATAAAACATCCGGAGCCATCTTATTAAAGTGAAGACCTTTTTTTATTGTGAAGTGAGTGTAATAACCGTTATTGGGTAATAAATAACGTTTAAGTTCGCCAAAATTATTATGATATATTTGCTTTCTTAACTGGCAATGATTGGCTTGACTAAGTAGTCCATAATAACTATTTATCGTTGATTGCATGGCTTTTAGTTGGATGTAAAGTGGTGCATAATGGATACCATGTTTACTCCATCTTCCACGACTTGGTCTAGACTTTAAAACGACGTTAGTCGCGCCAGTGTCTAGAATTACATTAAAGTAGCGCAAACGCTCTTTTAATGATGAAATGGTGGTTTTGCGAACATGTTTATAATGGGGAAATACACGAAATCCCAAGTAATCAAACCCCTCCTCAATAGGTGATAAATGCACCTTTGTAGGATGTAATTTTAATTGCAGGCGAGAAGTGAGATACCATTCAATATGTTCTTTCCATTCTTGCAATTTTTCAGGCGAATTAGATAAGATAAATAAATCATCCATATACCGAACGTACCCCTTAACCTTCAGTGTGTGTTTTATTTCGTGGTCAAGGTTGTTGAGGTAAAAATTACCGAAGAGTTGACTAGTAACGCTACCTATGGGCAACCCAACCTGTTCCGTATTGTTAAACTGTAGTTTCTTATGTAACGGGATTTGGTTAAGTAAGTATTGGTTTCCAGTTCGCTCGTTTTGTAGCTTCGTGGCATCCTGCTCTATGATCTTTTCTATCAGATTGGCTAGGCAATATTGGCGCAATGGGCTTAATTTTGAGTTGTAAATGAGATTGTGTAGTTGCGTTAGAAGCTCTCTTTTATTAATGCTATTGAAATAACTGTAAATGTCGAGCTGTAGCCCCCAAGTATGTCGTGGTTGGCGCATTAGTTTTTGAACTTTTGCAATAGCAGCAAGAGTTCCTTTACCTTTTCTATTAGCATAGGTGTCATCAATGAATTGATTTTCCATGATAGGTACCAATTGTAGTGCAATCCACATTTGAGCTATGCGATCTCTAAATGCAGGGGCATATATTTCTCTAAGCTTAGGTTCTGTGATTGCAAAATGATGATAAGAATAAGGTTGATATGTATTAGTTAATATTTCGGTTGACAGCTCATGGCATAGTTTCGGGAACTTTAAAGCGTTAGCAGATTTTTGTTGACTGCTTCCCGAAGTTTTTACACATTGCAGCAACTCTGCTGCGAGTTGATGGTGATATTTAAGGTTTGAATTTTGAATAAAGAGTTTCGTCATAATCGTCTCTACTATGATTTACAAAAGTTGTACAAATTGTATTGGAACCAACATCAACACTTACCCAAAGCATTTCGCTTTACAACAGGAGAACAAATCCTCAACGAACTCACGAAGTGTATTCGTTACTCTGTTCAAGCTAATTTGTACGGAAAATCTCTCGAAGGAATATTGCGAGCCCTAGATTTATTACTAGAACTTAGTGCACTTTTAGAAACCGTACAAAGTTTATTAATGTTAGCTTGGGAATTAAAATTCTTGCCTCATGGCGCTCTGGTTGCTTTGACTGAACAACTTGGGCATGTATCAAGACAAACTACAGGATGGCGAAAGTGGTTCCAAGGAAAATCTCTCGAAATAAATGCACCTATTTCTTCTCCAAGTGGGAGCGCTTAGATTAGAGCTACTGGCATATTACTATTCAAAAAGACAATATTGTTCTAGAGAAACTGCTTGAGAACTTAGAGCCTTGGAGAGAGGAGAGCATGGTCGAACTGGTGGCCTAAGAAGGATATTAGCAAATAAGCCGTTCCCGTCAGCCCTTATAAATAAAGGGCTGTAGGCTCACATTGGACTTTTCGCTGAAATGGGCGCAAAACCCCAAAATGTGGAACGAATTGGCCCAACATCCATTAAATAATGGCGACGCGGTTTGTGAAGAGTCAGTTACTGGAGAGTGTTGGCAATACATGGGTACGCAAGGTGGTAAGCACAATTTTCGCCACCGCTGTCACCCTAAAACAGGTTGCCGCCAATACCTAGATATCGACGCTGTGACCGTATAAGTAAACCAATCTTTAAACCCTAGCGGGGCATCAAAGCCCCTTTGGGGCCTTGGTGTCCCTCAATGACATATTTGGAGGATTCCATGTCAATTTGTGATGAAGCAATGTCTAAGGCCACTAACAAAGGCTATTTGATAACCGCAGAAGGCTGCACTCCAGTCGATATTCCAAAAGAAGACGGATTACAAACTATGTATAAGCTAATCGGCTGTAGCATGGTCCAGAGCTTTGATTGGGAGCTATCGAATGGAAAAACAGTAAGTCTTTATCTTGATGAAGAAGGACTGTTCAGTAGCGGTATCAAGCTCGGTTGTATATTACATGGTGCAGATTCACCTGTTGTAGGCAACATCATCGTGCTGGGTACTCCAGATTACAGCGATGGTGAAGGTTATGACACTTCTGCACCGGAAGACTTTGAAGAGCATCAGTTGATCGCTCGGAAAGGTCTTTTGGACATCTGTGCTTAACTATTAAATCCGAAATCATTAAAACCCTAAGGGGGCACCAATCCCTTAGGGGGAGGTGTCTCCTCAAAAAAAAACAAGGAGATAGCTATGATTAAAACTCATTTCAATAACCAACTGAAAAAACTTGGCTACCCAGAAGGTCTGACAATCGAGTACAGCCTTAGTTACTGTCAAGGTGATGGTATGAGTTTCTATGGAAACCTCGATGAGGATGATCTAGAGAAGCTTATGCTGCGAATTTATGACCCAAATACAGCAGGTGAAAACGCCGTACTTCGCGTAAAAAACCTTTTGGTTCGTAAAGAAGCATTATCTATGTTGGAAATATTAAGGGAAGCAGATATAGGATGTTGCAGAATGTCGATTGAGCGAAACTCTCATGGGCATCGGTACAGCCACTATAACTGCATGGATCTTTGTCATGAAGTCGATTTTGAAAGTTTCTCTGAGGAGCATTTTGAAGCGATTCGTGCCGCTGGTCTGGTAACAGGTGAAGTGACTGATGAGCACATCACTAGATGGCAAAGCATTTGGAACGACTTTGTGAGTCGTCTCGAACATGACATCAAATCTACATCCCAACAGCTTGAAGCCGAAGGCTATGCGCTGGTGGAAGGTACGCCATACGAAGAAGTTGTTTCCTGGGAGTTTAATACAGCTGACTACACAGTCCAGCTTAAAGAGCATCCCGAGCATGACTTTGATATTGGATGCTGGGACGAAGAGTTAGCATTACAAACAATACAGGATATTGTTGATGGTAAGCAGCGCTATCTGAGGTTGGAAGCTAAGATCCTCGACCGAGAGACGGAAGAGGAACTAGCATCTGAATCTATAGGTGGCCTGGTTATAGATGTTAATGACAGAAGTTATGGAAGTTACCGCCGCGAATTGGTCAGTAATGCCATAGCAGAAGTTCGTAAAATACAGCTCAACAATGCTATATCAGAACATCATCAAATGCAGGAATCGTTAGTTCGTAAAGCGGCCTAACATTTTTACTTAACCCTAGAGGGGGGCTTGCTCCCCTTGTGGGGCAACCCCCTTCGATTTAAATAATTGAAGGAGAAACACTATGGGATTTTCTAGCTGGAAAACGTGTGATTCAAAAGAAAGCATCTCGAATGTATATTCTGGACGTCAAGTTCGCACTGTTTACTTACTACAACCTCATGGTCAGAAACCATTACAGGAAAATGCTTACGAGGGCTATGGCATATTTGGTGGAGTCAACGCCCATGTCTGGCTGGCAAAAGCAAACTTAGATAAGAACATTGCATCTGGAATGGATGACGAAACTTTGCGGATCATAGGGGTTTATCTGAGCTGTGGCTTTGATTTTTACCGAGATAAGAACAAGCAAGTTTATGCTTGTTCAGACGAGGTGATGGTGATAGAAGCTCTTGGCTTGTTTGACTTCCCGATTGTAAAGATAAATAGTTATGATGAAATGTTCACCGTCGATGGAGTATCTGGCACAATGGAACAGCATGAATGGAATGGACGTTTAACAAAGCAAACTCCGCCTTCAATTGCTTATCCTCTGAAATTTTCGTTTAACGAAAATGCGCGATATGAAGCCTATTCGGCATCAGAGGCGTGTGACAAGCAAGGATATTTCTACGATGATTAACAGTGAGGGGCGAAAGCCCCCACTTTCCCTTAGGTGTTATAGAGTACCTAACGGAAAGTGACGAATTCTACTCTCATTGAGAGTGAAGACGCGATAGCTGGTCGCTAAAAACAAACAGCATTCAATTTAAGTGAAAGTTCTCTTTCGCCCTTCATAACCCAGTCGGGTACACCAACCCGACATGGGCCAGGTGTACCTGCAAACTGTAGGAGTACACCTATGTCTAACATTGCAATTCTGCAACATCTGCAACAACGTATGCTTGAAATTTCGAATGCGGAAAAACTACCTCTCCATTTCAAATCTGATTTGGAGATTGATGGTAAAGAGCTCGAACGTTTCAAAAGCAATCCAAGCGGTAAATTCGTTTGGTTACTGCGTCCATCTGGAACTCAAATAGTTCCGGTTGGACTTGGCGTTAACCCCGTGCATATAACGTACTGGATTTGGTCTGAACAAGGGCCAGATATCAAAGCGTTTGTCGTGGATATCAACGCTGGCACTATAGAGAAGATTACTCATGAGCAAGCAGAGAGCCTCATTATGATGCCTCCTTGCAAAATCTCTACTCTAATGAGTAAAGAAGAAGTAATCGAGAAAGTAGCTTGCGTTCTCCGCGAAGGCGTAAACAGTAAGATTTGGGGAGCTTTTAACCCTCCATCTCTTGATGATTACGCTCAGTGGAATTGGATCGACTGGCTAACTTACTTCAAATCATCAGGTAATCACCTGATGCAATCCTTCTTGGGTAAGGCCATACGCAGAGTTAATGGTCAATAGCCCAAAATCAAACCCCAGCCGGGGAGAGCATCTCCGGTAGGGGAGCCTCCTTGGCTATTTTTTCCCGGTGTCGGGGTTTCCCTAAAGCCCCTGATACGGGGGACTTAGGGAAGCCTCGATGTCGGGGTTTCAGCTAAGGAGAAACACTATGGATAACTCATATTTCTATAAAGCAGACGAAGTTCGTAGCCTCGCTAAGGGTCAATGGCTTTTCATTTTGGCGCATTTAATGCCTGAACTGGAACCAGCACTCAAAAAAGCGGGAAAGTCCCATGTTACATGTCCGTTTCATGGTGGCAAAAAAGACTTCCGTATGTTCAAAGATGCTCACGAAACAGGTGGTGCTATTTGTTCTTGCGGTTCTTGGCATGATGGCTTTGAGCTATTAAACCAAGCAAGAGGGTGGGATTTTGCTGAATGCCTACAGCAAGTTGGTGACTTGTTGATGGCTCCAAAGCATTTCAAGCGTCAGCAAAGCTCCAATAATACAAGTTCACCGCGCCGAGCACAGCAATCTGCTCCGGCAAAAGTGAATAACACCAAATACGATCCAAATCGTCGCCCTAAGTATCAGGGCACTTTAATTGCTCACGGTCAAGCTCCTTACCAGGACGACCCGATAAATGAACCAAGCTATTTTGCTTACATTCGTTTATCAACGGGCAATGAACGTAAGATTTGGGGCGTTGATCTAGAAAGAGCAATCGGAGAATGCGGTGCTGTATATGGTGATGAAGTCACTCTCACAAATTTGGGACGTGAAGCTGTTACCGTAATGCAGCCTGTATTTGAAGAAGGCACTGGAGAGATCATTGGTGAGAAACCAGTTCAAACACATCGCAATACGTGGGTGGTTGAAGTGAAAACTAAGAGTGTTCGTACTGCTAAACCAGAGTCTGTAGCGCAGGCAAAGGTTTCAAACAGCAGCTATGTCTCTCACTCTGCTCCTGGTTCTTATAACGAAGAGTCATGGGCTGATTCAAATGTTCCGACAGAACAATATGAGGATAATCATTCTTCATGTAGCCCTGTTGAGCATCACCAAGATGCCGTAGTTGAACAAGAACATTCAGAAAGCAAGGTTGTTCCGCTCTTTGCTGAGCAGTCAAAGCCTTGGTTGATGGAACTTCAAGAGGAAATGCAAAAGAGAGCTGAACGCGAACGTGTTTACAATGCTCGCCTTTGTGAAAAAATTGAGAAGATCTGGAATGAATGTTTGCCCTTTAACTGTGCAGCAGCTGAGCCGTTACGTGCCTATTTCGTCAATCGCAAACTTTTGTTTGCACATGATGTAGTAGAACAGACAGACAGCCTGCGATTCCACCCAAGTATGTCCTATTACGATGAAGATGGTAATGAGGTTGGAAAATTTCCAGCCGCAGTACAAGCCATCCGAGACGCGAAAGGAAACTTGGTTACTTTACATCGTACATATCTGACCAAAAGTGGTAAGAAGGCCAAAGTAGAATGCGCTAAAAAGATGATGCCTGTTCCTGATGGATTGAGTGTCACTGGCGGTGCAGTTCGCTTAGGTATGCCAACAGAAGGAGTATTAGGTTTGGCAGAAGGCTTGGAAACAGCATTGTCTGGGTTCCGTGCTACTCATATCCCTACATGGTCCACAGTGAATGCTACTCTTTTGGAAAACTTTGAAGTTCCAGACGAGTTAGACATCCACACTGTCGTTATCTTTGCAGATAAGGATAAGTCGCTAACAGGGGAACGCTCCGCAAATGTGCTGAAATCTAAGCTTGAAAAGCAAGGATATACAGTTCATGTGCTGTTACCTAAGCTGCCTATTCCACCTCGTGCAAAAGGTATAGATTGGAACGATGTCCTGGTAACTCAAGGACAGATGGGATTCCCGCCGATTAGTACACTCCGCGAGTTTATTGCGCGTAGGGCTGGTGCTTATGGGCGTGTATAACCTAGCAGAAGTAAACACTGAGCCAGGTAACGAAGCTACTTGTCCCTTCTCACCTCCTTTGGGGTGGGAAGGTGATGAGAGCGCCTATCTAGAATTGATGCGTCAACGTTACAAAGACAGAAACTTCAACCAATTAATAATTGGAACTGTCTGGTGTTCAAAAAAAATGGACATACATTACTCTGGGCCGTTTGCAGAACAGGCAGCTCAGATTGTTAATAAACTCCGGTAGCATTTTAGCTACCGGACCATCTAATTACTGAGGGGAACCAAACCTGATGGGTCTGTTCGTCTCACCAAAGGAGAATTACTATGGATATGCCGCAACATCTTCGAAACCCAATGGTAGTTGAAGAAGCAATGAAAAAAGCTGAGCCGCTTGCAAAGCAAATGGGGCTTAGTTCTATACCTGACGACATGCTTGAGTTGATCTGTCCGAACTTAACTTTCGCAGGACAATTCACGCCAGGGCTTTACGCAAGATTTCAGAGTGTGAAGCAACTACTGAAATCACTATCGGAACAACACAAACCTAAGCATGGGCATATTGTGAATTTAACGACACAATATGCGAGTTACGAAGAAGCAGTCTTGCTTTTACGTGAAGGTGAAATCAGAGGTGAGAATTTGATAGCTTCTGTGGGTGGAAAGAACCTAGATGATTTCGATATGCGAGATTATGGCATAGCAATGCATGTTGGCTGCGGTGGACCATTTAACCCCATTACTGATAAGCATATTCAAACACTATTCGAGTTCGACATGTTTGAGACTACTTATAACTTTTGGGGAGCTTATTGTGGTAATGGAATGATTGAAGTTACTGTTCCAATGAAGCGATGGTTTTTAACTTTGAATTAATAAATATTAATTTTTCAGTTTAACCCTGGAGGGAGATGTGCCCTCTAGGGGGCTCTCTCCTTAAAAACTAAGGAGATAACAATGATTAAGTATATTTTTAACACTTCATTAAGGCAGGAAGTGATTATTGATACCGATAGCAATATTGATGGATATCAATACCACTATATTAATGTTGTTGAACACATGGCTTCTGGTGGAGAGGTTCAAAGGTTTTATCAGGCTGTCGTTGTAACAAAAACTAGTAGTCTTACTTACCACGATAGTTTTGCTACAGACTGGTTTTTGATTAAAAACAATAAACTTTATGTTTGTACTGATGAAAATGGGGAATGTCTTGTTGAATATAGCTCTGAGCATAAAGGCAAAACATTGCCCCTGACTCCTTTTTCCCGAATTGAAATATGTGTAAATAAGAAAGACTCGGCAATTGGATACGCCGTAGCTGAGTTCGCAAAAAGTGTTATAGACAGGGTATTCAATGTCAATGTTGCAAGTATCCCTGTCGTTAACGTGGGATAGTTCAAAAGCGCAGGGGGAAACCCCTCGCTTTCCTAAGCATCCTAAACAGGTTTCTTAGGAAAGTGCCTTGAGCGCTGATGTGCGATAGCTGGTCGCCAAAAATAAACAGCATTAATTCACTTTTTTATAACCCACGAGGGTACATCACCCTCTTGGGGTTGGTGTACCCATTAAAAAGGAGTACACCATATGAACCAAGCACTTCAATTGAACCCAACTCAAGTACGCGAACAAGCAATTGAAAAGGGTATTATCGTTGATTACTCAATTCTCGGTAAGAAGGCTGGATTTTTAACCAACGTAGCTGTTACCCCTGCTCTTGCAAAAGCAATCTGCAAGGAGAATGGTAAATATACCGAGGAAGATTACCTGCTTATGTTTTTGCGTTTATGTGTCGCTCAAACAAAGGTAGCTTTCACTGATAATAAAAACTGGAGAGTCATCCGTCTGTATTACCCTATGCCGATAGATGGATTACTACAGCCGACGGAGGTTGTGATCAAAACAGATTCGATCATGGCTGACGTCACAATAATGCTCGCTCATGAAGAGGGCTCTCATCTGTCGCTATAACAATTAACCGTTGTAGCTCAAACTTAACCCCGCAGGGAGATTCATTCCCTGAGGGGTGAATCTCCTCCCTATTATTTGGAGATTAACCATGTCTAAACCAGGAGTTCAAACTAGAACACCAGAGCAAATACAATTGATTTGGAAACATACTCATAGAGATATGAAAAGTAACTCAAACGGTAAAAAGACAATACTTTATCCCGCTCCTTATTGCTGCCTTGGGCCAATTGAAGAGCTTCCCGAGGAAGCTTATCAACGCAGATTGAGATATGCGCAATACAAAGAATGCTGTGAGTTGAGAGATCAGATGTTGCGACCAATCATGCAAAAGCATGGGGTTCTTGAACATTTTGAAAGCTCAATGCAATGGCGAGATAGCTATGATGACATCGCTGAATTCGTTGGGTTTGCCTTAAAGGGTGAACCTCTTAATGCTCTTCTAGAAGAGTTAAAACGTGCCAGTATTGTTTATCCTAGCCAGGCAGGATTAAAAGGTATCTAACTTGGAGAAATGTATGACTAACCATGTCGAAATCGTTTCACAGCTTGCAGAGCAGCTAAGTGAATCTAAACAGCAACTACTGCCAGCGATGGCTAAGGTTGTCGTTCAAGCCATTCAAAGTAACGAGAAAACCGACGATCTCTTACAGGTTATTGGCGCTGTGTCTGGTCATGGCTTGAAAGCTGAGGATCTTCTCATCGCTATTCGCAATGAGTTATCCAAGTAATCTACGAGTGTAGATTAGATTATTAACCCTTGAGGGGCCAAGCCCTGATAGGGCTGGCTCCGTATAAGATTTAGGAGCTAAATGAAAAAGAAATATGAAGCAGTCGGTAAATATCTTGCCGATTTGCTCAGAACCGCAGGTTTGGCCCTGGTGCTTTTTTCAGGGCTAGGTTTAGCACTCAAGAGAGCTGAGGCAATAGACCACCTTCCTATAACCATAGCATTTGGTGTGGTAGGTGCCGCTATGATCGTCTTAGGGGCTGTAATTGTGCTAATATCAACGGTAGATGAATAGGAGGCAACGTATGGAACTCTGGATATGGCTTGGCGGCCTAATCGTTACGATTGCCGCTGTCGGTGTTATCTTTTGGTACGCTGGACAAAAAGAAGGTGATAGCAAGGGCCCAAAGGGTAATCACACCCCAGCTTAGAACTGTCATTATTAGATCAAACAAACCCCATCATTGCTGGTGGGGTTTTTTCGTTTCTACGCATTATTAATCTGCCGAGATTGGGCATTTCCGCGTTAGTTAACTAAGTGTTCTCTGGTGTATAAGTGTAATTCTATAGTAGAACCAAGAGTCTTATTATATGGGTAAGTTAGACGACACCGGAGAGTATTTACCTTTTGCAAAGAAGCATTTGGTATTAGGGAAAGATAACGGCGACACAAACATTAGCCTTAAATCAATTTGGCCGGAACCTAATTGGCAAGAATTGTGTGATGATGGTCTGTCAGTTGAAGTATGCGCATATTTATCGGTTTACTATTCTGGTTGGAGGAATAACCCCCGTCCAGCTCAGCCATCTGTCAGTCAAGAGCAATGGACAAACGCATACGAAAAATCACTACTGGTTTTGCAAGAGTTGTTTGAAAACGTAGCTGACAATGATGATGTAAAGTTGCTACCGGAACGATTTCGGAGTCGGATGGGTATTCCTAAGAAAACTGGTAGGCAACATATTAGAGATGTTTACCCATTGTACGCTGTTGGTAGAGGTGAAAATAGAACCTACAAAACTCCGTTTGCCTTGACGCTACGACAATCATCTTTAATTCATTTGCTGCCAAAATTAGGGTGGCCTTATACAATCAAGCCATACAATGTTGACCTATTTCCGGTGGCCTTCGAGGGGGGATTCTACCGACTGTGCTCGATACAAGGAAAACGGTTTGTATATAAAGAAACAGAAGAGTTCCCTAACAAATTCAAAAGTGAAACGGATGCTATAAATGCGTTACGCTGTCACATGAATTTGGCAAGAATTGTGTGATGATGGTCTGTCAGTTGAAGTATGCGCATATTTATCGGTTTACTATTCTGGTTGGAGGAATAACCCCCGTCCAGCTCAGCCATCTGTCAGTCAAGAGCAATGGACAAACGCATACGAAAAATCACTACTGGTTTTGCAAGAGTTGTTTGAAAACGTAGCTGACAATGATGATGTAAAGTTGCTACCGGAACGATTTCGGAGTCGGATGGGTATTCCTAAGAAAACTGGTAGGCAACATATTAGAGATGTTTACCCATTGTACGCTGTTGGTAGAGGTGAAAATAGAACCTACAAAACTCCGTTTGCCTTGACGCTACGACAATCATCTTTAATTCATTTGCTGCCAAAATTAGGGTGGCCTTATACAATCAAGCCATACAATGTTGACCTATTTCCGGTGGCCTTCGAGGGGGGATTCTACCGACTGTGCTCGATACAAGGAAAACGGTTTGTATATAAAGAAACAGAAGAGTTCCCTAACAAATTCAAAAGTGAAACGGATGCTATAAATGCGTTACGCTGTCACATGAATTTG